>JBARCC010000299.1:0-7120 GCA_049793635.1 Maribacter sp.
CGATTGTTCCGTATGCGGAGATGATTAAATAGAAAAGCGCCCTAATTGGGCGCTTTTTCATTATGTGCTTCTTCTCTTTACTCGATAATCGAGATTTGAATGCTCCGAGGCTTGTCTCGAAATTTCAAAGTTGTTTCGTTCCAGATGCCTAGTGGGCTTGCCCGAGGTAAATGACCTTAATAAAATGTTGCCCTTTTATCCTCGATCTTGGCTCCTTCTTTCAATGCATTGTACACCGCAGTATTTACTGTACCGGCTGCGTTATTCTTCAAAGTATTTGCGTAGGTGCTATAGTTATCCAATTTGGGAGCATCCGTTTTCTTGACAATTTCAATTTTGAAAATACCCGTATTTCCTTCGATGAGTCCAGAGGTAGCTCCCTCTGCAAGACCATAGGCCGTACCCACTACCGTAGGCTCAGCACCAGCACCAGGAATGGTGGGTGACTTTACCGTAAGCGCAGATGCCGTGGAGACCGAAACGTTATTATCCGATGCAATGGCCGCCATATCCTTGCCTTTGTTAGCAGCGATGATTTGAGCAGCTTTACGTTCCTTTCTTAAAATGGGCAACACAAGTACAGACGCATCCTCAGCGCTCATCACTCCTTCTGCATAACTGCCCGTAAGCTGAACAACGGCGTATCCATTATTGATGTTGAAACGTTTGATATCCCCTACTTTCGTATCCCCGTTAAATGCCCATTGTACAATATTTCGCTGATTGGACAAGCCCGGAAGGTTTTCATCCAACGCCATAATTTTATTTACCGGTCGTACCACAAATTCCTCTTTCTTCGCCAATTCCGAAAAAGCACTTTCCTTTGCGGCCGTTTCCATTTCGAATTTTGTAGCGTTGGTGAACAAGGTATTGATGGTTTCTTCGGATGCAACAATTTCCCTGGAAACCGTTGCTATTTGAACTACATCTTGTTTATCGTCTATCTTGAGTACATGGAAACCAAAGTCGGTTTCAACCAAACCGATTGTTCCCACAGCATTATTGAATGCAAAGTCATTGAATTTTGGAACCATGACGCCTTTTTGAAAGTAGCCCAAATCTCCACCGTTCGGAGCCGAAGGACCATCAGAATTGTCTCTTGCCAATTCGGAGAAAACAACATCCGATTTCTTCGCATCCTTCAATAAATCGTTCGCTTTTGCCTGTGCTTCCTCTTTGGTTCTGGTTACCTCAGGATTTGCTCTGGTAGCGCCCTCATATTGCACAAGAATATGGCTGGCCTTTACCGATCCGTTTGGTTTTCTGCCCATCATTTTAGAAATCTTATACGCACCCCCGTCTTTGTAAGGTCCGTAAATCTCGCCTACGTTCAAGGCCATTAAGGTATCGGCAACACTAGAAGGCAAATCTTTTTTTGCCTTAAAAATGGTATCGAATTTTGTATCGGAATTACGTTCTAGAAAAGCGGTCATATCGGTCGTTGTGCGGAAACCTCTAAGCGTATCGTTACGGTCTGTTTGTGAATTATACTCAACGGTGTCATCCAAAAGTTTTGAAATCGCCTCCTTGATTGCAAGATCATCGGCCTCAGAAGGCTTTTCCTCAAAATATACATATTGCATATCGCGCGCAGGCTCTTGCTTGTATTCCTCCTTATGTTTTTTAACATAGTCGGAAATCTCATTTTTACTAATGGTTATGGTGCTATCGGGTATAGCCGTAAACGGAACCCTAACGTATTTGATATCCATTTTTACGTTCGCTAGCCTATAGTCCAATTCACCTTCTTTCAACGTTGCGCCAACCCCTGCTTTCACCATATTGAAATAGGTCTGCTCTTTGGCCAATTGAATAATTTCGTTTTCTGTCTGCAACCAAGCATCATACTGTGCAGGATTGTTGACTTTCCAATCCGCCACGGTCTGTTTGAATCGGTTTGGATCAAACTGTCCGTTTTCATTTTGAAACTCAGGATTTTCAGCATATCCCGTGGTACGGAGAAAATCAACAATTTGATCTTGTTCGATACCTATTCCCAATTCCTCGAACTGCGCCCCTAAAATGGTCTTTCTTACCTTATTCTCCCACACTTGTTTTACAAGCTGCATGGAAGATGCCGTCGGACCCACTCTTCGTGATGCGGTCTCCACCTCTTGTCTGAATTCGTCAATAGAAATATCCTCTCCATTTATTTCGGCCACCGAAGAACCTACTTTTTCCCCTCCTAAGTTACTACTTGTAAAAACACCTGATATTACAAATGCAAAAAGTGCCAAACCTATGATCAAGATCAACACTGTAGTACGTTTTCTTATATTTTCTAATATTGCCATTCTAATTCACGTTTAAAATAATCCTGTATGGTTATCGGGTGGCAAAACTACCATTTTTAATTGAAATAATAAAAACTAAAAAGTCCTTCAATGTATTGGCTAGTGTACCGTTATTCATCTTCGATAAGTTCTATGGAGACCAAGTCGATTTTAGTGTTGGAAACTTCCAAAATCGTAAACTTGTACTCCTCAATCGTAAGCTCTACCTCCTTTTCGGGGATTTCGCCCAATTTATGCACCAATAGCCCCCCCAAGGTTTCATACTCGTCGGAAACCGGCAGGTCTAGCTTGTAATTTTCATTAATATAATCGACCTCTAAACGGGCCGAAAACAGAAAATGGCGGTCATCGACCTGCTCTTCGCGTAAGTCTGTGGTATCGTGCTCATCCTCTATTTCCCCAAAAAGCTCTTCTACAATATCCTCCACAGTTACTAAACCGCTGGTGCCCCCATATTCATCGAGTACAACCGCTATGCTCTTACGTTTTTTCATCAGAACGTTCAAAATATCCTGAATGAGCATGGTTTCTGGTACAAATTCTACAGGAAGCAATATGCTCTTTATCGTTTTCGGCTTCTTGAACAGTTCGTACGAATGCACGTACCCAATTACATTGTCGACTGTATCGTTGAATACCAAAATTTTGGAGTAGCCGGTCTCGGTAAAAAGTTTGGCCAGGTTTTTAGGGGTTTCGTGCATTTCAACAGCTACGATTTCCGTTCTGGGAACCATGACCTCACGGGCTTTTACGGCGGCAAACTCTAAAGCGTTCTGAAAAATCTGAATCTCGGTATCTACATCATCTTCCTCCTCTACGGTTTCCATCTGTTCTGTAATATAATCCCCGAGCTCTAATTTACTGAAGGCCAATTGCACCTCATCCCCGGAGGTACGGAAAATATATTTTAAGATCAAATCTGAAATCCAAATGATAAAATCTGAAATGAAAGAAAAAATACCGTAGAAGACAAAGGCTGGTATGGCCAATAGTTTCAACAATTTATTGGCGTAAATCTGAAACATCACTTTTGGTAAAAACTCGGCCGTTATTAAAATGATGAACGTAGAGATCAAGGTTTGTGTGATGAGGCTGAAGTCGGTAATCAATATCCTTAACAAGGCATTATCGGGAACCACACCGGTGAACCAGTCCATTAACACATCACCCATGAAAAACCCGTAGATGACCAATGCCACATTGTTGCCAATGAGCATGGTCGCAATGAATTTCGAGGGCTTTTTTGTCAATCTGGTCAAGACCATCGCTAAGAAACCCTCTTGCTTTTTCTCTATCTCGATATGAATTTTGTTTGCAGAAATAAATGCAATTTCCATTCCCGAAAAAAAGGCTGAAAACACTAACGATAGAATTATAATTATGCTCGCTGTACCCACCGCTACTCGTTATTATCCTGTTGGCGTTTCTCGAACTTTTTTCGATAGTTTCTTCTAAAGAGAAACATACCCACCGAAATCACTGCGAAAAATAGAAATAGATAGGCGCTATCCCTATCCGTGTTCCAATCCGTAAAAATTCGGTAGAACGAGAATATGGCTACGATTGCATAGAGGTATTCGGTATATCTTAAAATCTTAATCATCTTGATTCTCTTTTATTAGCATGAGGCCGTAGGTTTTATGGGCACTCAGAAAATTCAGGTCCTTTTGAATATCCATCCCCTCACCATCCATGATGGTACCGTCCTCAGGATTTGTAAACTTAAACTTTTCTTGGGTAAACGCCCACTCGTTGCCTCGGTCATAATATAATTGAGGTGTCTCCAGCATTTTACCGTCATCTCCCTTAATTTTTACGTTGCCTCTCAAATCAACCATAGCTGTTGCGGAATAAAGCACGCCATAATCGGCCTCAATGGTCGTCTTTTCACCCTTATCGTTGAAAAGTTCGACCTTTAAGCCTTCGGGAAACGTTTGATACGGAAACTGAAGCTGTTCATAATCTTCACGGATAGGCCCTGAGAGTATCGCCATTACTTTAGACGAACCTACTTCCTCAGAACCTAATTTCTCTAGCGATTCGGTGTAGGTCAATACAAAATCCTCGACCACCCCCCTAGGGTATACCTTCTTTACGGCCTCTTCCCCTACCCTTTTATAATTGTCGGTACACGACCAAAAAAGCATTGCCATGGTAATGACCATGGCAATGCTTTTAAACTTAAACATTTGTTTCATTTTTCTATAACGAAGGTACTTTTATGCTACCACCCACCCAACATGAAAAAGAAACCGTCTTACCTCCCATACCGGAGCTGAAAATCATCTCTTTACTCGGTGCTTTGGCATTGTAACTTGCAGCAGACTGGCTAGCAGAACCGCTTAAGGAAGGGTCTACCCTACCCGCTTGTCTGGCCATATCGGCAGCTTTCCAGTAAATAGCCCTTTTTTCAAAAGGAGTTTCCCCACAATCATTTGCACTGGTCGCGTACATATTGGCAATCAATAAATAAGCCCTGCCATTCGCAGGATTGTAGTCAATCGCTTTTTGTGCATAATTACGCGCCGTAGACTTACTACCTTTTCTTTTATTGATGGTCGCTACTTTATAGGCGATGTTCGATTTTTTCACCTTATCGGTTTCCAAGGTCAACGCCTTATCAAAATCGGCCAATGCCCCAGAAGTATCTCCATTTTTCATTTTCAAGGTACCTCCGTATACGTAAGCACTTGCAGAAGGGTCCAATTTCAGCTGCGCCTCAAATAATTTTTGGAACAGCGGGTCATCGGTGCACTCTTTATTGAACATAAGGCCTACCGCTCTTTTAACCCAAACGACGTCTCCTTTTTTCTCTTCAAAACTTTTCTCGTATAGAGGAACCAAGTTTCCGCAATCGGCAAGCGGTCCTAGTTTAGAATCGATACTCCCAGCTATTTTTCCATATACCTCAGAATAAGAATTGTATGAGTTCAAGCGAGATTTTTCTTTTGAGGTAAGCGTACCCGCCTCTTCTTTTGGAAGCAACAGCGCTATTTTTTCGGTAATCTGCTCGTTTTCGGTTTCAATTTTTTCAGTGACCGCATCGTAGACCTCGAACACTTCCTGTAAATCTTTTTTACCCGCGTTGTGCAAATCTACTAAACTCGAGAAATAAATATAAAGGGCTTTCGGATTCGTGAAATTTTTCTGGTCTTTGGTGAACGCATCGTTCATCATTTGATACATTTGCGCATCGTCGGCCATTTTATTGTCATACATCACCAAGGCTTTATCGATCGCCGTTTCCGCTACGTTGGTCTTGGATGCAAAATGTGTCATTTTGTTATCGTAAAGTGCCATTAGATCATTGGCAAACTTTTCTTTATCGGCACCGGTGGCCTTTTCAATTTTATCGTTCAATATACGCTCCCCGTATACATATATGGCATTGTTCAATTGTGGACACGCTTCATATACCATTTTCCATGGCTCATAAGCTGCATCATAATTTTTAACCTTTGCATGTTCAGAAAATATAGACAGATTGGTCATACATTCAGGATTCTGAGCCTGAGCATTGCTTACCCCCATCATTCCAAGGAACATAATTGCCGTGAAGTAAAATTTCGTTTTCATGTTTCTAATTTTAAAGTGGTTAATGTACTAAATTTTTATCAATTGATTTTTCTTTTCTGGAACCAAAAGTCGTTTAGGGAAAGACCAACATTAATTTTAAAATAACTTTCCTCTACCAGATTTGCTTTCGTTGTTCCCCTTCTACCCAGTTCAAATCCTAGGTTTATATTCGAGAAACTTCTACCCATTGGTAAGCCTAATCCAAAAGTTATGCCAAAGTTATTTATATCCACATCATTGACAATCATACCGGTCTTGTCTAACCGTAATCCTGCACGGTACGTAACTCTCTTTAAGTAACTTGTAAAAGAATTATGGTCTGGCGTAATAAAAGCGCCCAAGGCTATGGAACTAGCATCCTTATAGTTTACACTTTCCACTCCTAAGAACGGATTTTCAAAGGAGCTCATGGCCTGAAAACTATATTCAGCCCCTACAAACCATTTAAAATCCTCTCCATATCCCAATCCTAAAGTAGTAGTCGTAGGAATCTTGAGTTCGGTATTCCTTAAATTCTGGGCATCAAGATTTACATCGATTTCCTCGATATTTACCCCACTTGCTACAGAGAAGGAACCAATTTTTCGATCGTTATCGGAAACTAGATTTCCTTGTGTATTCACGCGAATTGAGGAATGAAGCCTATATTTATCCTTGATGATGGGGGTGTAGTTGAGCGCATAGTTAAAATCGAAACCGTTAACCCTAGAATTACGACGATCGAAGGTGCCGAACTGAATGTCTTCCACCTGCTGTAGGCGTTCACTATCCAACGTACCATAATTGTAGTTTACCGTAGCCCCGATGCTTACATCGTCAAAAATTTCGTATCCAATGGAATAAAATACACGGTTTAGACCGCCTTCCCCCGAATATACATTCACCACATCTCCGCCGGAATTGGCACGTGAATCGACCAAATTATAACCGACCGATGAATAGGGCATAATCCCAAATCCCATTCCCAAACCTTTCCCCAAACTGAAACCAAGCGCTAAATAATCTAAGGTAGTAATGGTGCTTCGCTCTTCTGCAGTAAAGGTTTTTAGTTGAAATTGCTTGCTAGAGACCCCAGCGGTATAGGTGACCATACCCAGCTTATCCATCACATCCAATCCCAACTCGCCATATGCTGCCGGGTTGTTCAAATTTATATGGATACTATCCGCGTATACCCCAATGCCCCCCATCATTTGATTTTCAACCGTACTTGTACTGGTCAAATCTCCGATACCAAAAAAAGAGTAAGG
>JBARCC010000300.1:0-2396 GCA_049793635.1 Maribacter sp.
CTTCAGGAGTACCCTTATCGTGTAATTCTAAAATGGTGGATTTTTGCCTTGGCCATGGTCGGGGCTATGCTAGTTACGGTAATCACGGTAAGTTTTCAAGCCATTAAAGCGGCAAGGGCAAATCCTGTAAAAAGCTTACGAACAGAGTAAAAAGCTCCTCCCTTTAAAAAAGGGAGGTGGATTTGCCTTGGCAAAGACGGAGGGATTAGGTGAAGGAGACTAAAGGCATGAAACAAGAACGAATTGTATAAAAACGCAATCCCTCCGTTAGCGAGCTGACACCTCCCTTTAAAAAAGGGAGGAACAAAAAAAATGAAAAATATGTTTACAAACTATCTTAAAATCGCGTGGCGCAACTTGCTTCGGAACAAAGGTTTTTCCGTGTTGAATATCGTGGGACTCTCAATTGGTCTGGCGGTTACCGCTCTTATTTTAATATGGATCAATTTTGAACTGGGATTCGATAAATTTCATGAAAAAACGGACCGTATCTACCAGGTGAACAACCAGTACCCGGTAGAAGGTGAAATTTGGACATGGAACTCTACGCCGAAAATTATGGCTTCGGTCATTGAAAAAGACTACCCGGAAGTGGAAGGGGTATCCCGATATTTTTATGAAACTCCCTTTTTATTTTCAAGGGATGAAAAAAGGATAAAGTCTACAGGGACTATCGTAGACCCCGATTTTCTAAAGATGTTCAGTTTTCCATTAGTGGAGGGGGATATTGAAACGGTGTTCGAAGAGGTCAATTCGGTCGTGATTACCCAAAAATTCGCCGCCAAAATGTTCGGTGACGAATCCCCTATGGGAAAAATCGTCAAGGTAGATAATGTCGATAATTTTAAGGTGACGGGCATACTTGAAGACCTTCCAGAAAATACCGAATTTACGTTCGAGTTTTTGATGCCTTGGGCCTACCTAAAGCAAAAAGACTGGGATGACGAGAATTGGGGTAATAATTCCATTGCTACCTATGTGCTGCTAAAGGAGGGGACGGATTATGCCGTATTTTCGGAGAAGATTAAATCTCTTCGCAAGAATTATGACCAAGAGTCTCCCGAAATGGAAACGCTTTTGTATCCGTTCTCCAGAACATGGTTGTATAACGAGTTTGAAAACGGGAAGGAGATAGGCGGTAGAATAGCGTTGATCCAAATGTTCGGTATTATTGCCGCCATCATACTCATCATTGCCTGCATCAATTTTATGAACCTGAGTACGGCACGTAGCGAAAAGCGTGCAAAGGAAGTGGGTATTCGTAAAGTGATCGGTGCGGAAAAATGTTCCCTTGTTGCCCAATTTTTAGGAGAATCCATTTTGATTTCCTGTATTTCCGGAATGTTGGCATTCTTGATGGTGATGCTCACCCTACCTCAATTTAGCATTTTTGTAGACAAACCTTTATCGTTGGATGTGACCACGCCCTTGTTTTGGTTATCCGCGGTAGCGCTGGTCCTATTTACGGGGATTTTAGCGGGCAGCTACCCTGCACTGTATCTTTCCGGTTTTAAGCCTTCCGCCGTTTTAAAAGGTACGTTCAAGAAAATGAATGGTACGGTAACTCCAAGAAAGGTAATGGTGGTGCTTCAATTTGCCGCTGCCATAATTTTGATTACAGCAAGCATCATAGTTACCCAACAGTTAAAAAAGGTGCAGGATAGACAGTCGGGCTATATTAAAAATAACTTGATCTATACCATTATGGAGGGTGATGTTGAACAGAACTATATGTTGATCAAAGAGGAGTTGTTGATATCGGGTACGGCTACCTCGGTCACCAAGACCAGTGCGCCCATTACCGAAGGATGGAGCAATACGTGGGGCTTTGAATGGACCGGTAAGGAAGAAGGAAACAAAACAATCGTGCAACGTTTCATTGCAGATGATGCGATAGCAAAGACTACAGGTATTGAGTTGATTGAGGGCCGGGATTTTGATTTGAAAAAATATCCGACGGACTCAACAGCTGCTATTATCAATGAAGCCGCTGTAGCACTCATGAATTTTGATGAACCCCTAGGGCAAATCATAAAGGATAATGGTATTGAATGGCATGTGGTCGGGGTAGCAAAAGATTTTGTGTTGAATTCTCCTTTCCAAAAAATACAACCTATGGTCATTGAAGGCGCGAAGGCTTGGTTCAGTGTGATTCATATCAAGTTTAACGAGAACTTGGAAACAACAGAACTGCTTGCCCAGACCGACGCCATTTTCAAAAAATACAATCCCGAATACCCATTCAGTTATGAGTTTGTGGACCAGGAGTATGCCAAAAAGTTTGATGATGAAAAGCGCACGGGGCAAATGGTTACCCTATTTACATTGCTCACGATATTCATTTCTTGTTTAGGCTTGTTCGGTCTAGCGAGTTATATGGCCGAGAACAGGATAAA
>JBARCC010000301.1:0-4634 GCA_049793635.1 Maribacter sp.
ATCCTGAAGCCATCCTATCGTCCTCTTAATACCTTCTGCAAAGGGAATGGTCGCCTTAAAACCAGGAACGAAAGTCTTTATCTTGGTATTATCGAACAGGACACTTTCTGCCTTATCAGCCAATAAAGTTCCGGTAAACGAAGGCTCGGTCTTACAAATAAAATCCGTGGCAATATGAACTACTTTTGCCTCTTTGCCCAATGCATCCGCCAAAATTTTATAGATCATGTTCCAACTCAAAACCTCATCGGAAGTAATATGAAAAGCATGGCCAATAGCTTGCGTAAGCCCAAGTAGGCCAACGAATCCCTTGGCAAAATCATCGGAGTGTGTTACCGTCCACAGCGATGTACCGTCACCGTGCACGATGATTTTCTTTCCATCCAAAATTCGCTGTGCCGTATTGTATTTATTAAATCCTCCTATAGCAATAGGGATTACCGTATCGTAGGTCAATGAGGGCCGAACGATAGTTACAGGAAACCCCTCTTCGCGGTAGGCCTTCTGTAAACGGTCCTCGCACTGTATTTTCCCTTGGGAATAGTCCCATAAATTATTAAAAAGCGGCGTAGACTCCGTAATTACAGGATAGCTTAAAGGCGTCTGGTAACAGGATGCGGAACTTATAAAAACATATTGCTTTGTCTTTCCCCTGAACAAATGTAGGTCCCGCTCAATATCAGCAGGGGTAAAAGCGATCCAGTTTACAACTACATCCCAAACATGTTTTTTAAGTTCCGTAAGTGTTTCTGGCTTGCTGATATCACCAATAAGGGAATGCGCACCTTCAATTTCTACAGGCGATTGCCCACGGTTCAATACATAAAGTTCCATGCCCTTGGCTACCGCCAACCTACTACTTGGCGTGCTAATATTACCCGTTCCCCCTATAAACAATACTTTCATTTACGATTTTTATTATTGATTAGCAAAGCGATACAACTCTCAAATATCCCTATAAAAAGTGAGTCCGTTTTTGAATGGGTCATAAATCGCGAACTCTTTAGTGCCCCAAGCCGTTTCCCTTAATAGGGTATGTGGATTAAAAATATCCTTTTCACTATACACTTCATACAGGGCCTCAATGTTCTGGGTTACGATTCGCAACATGGGGCGATCAGCCGTTACCTCCCAATCCTTTTGATCATGCCATTGTAAATGTATCTCTACCGCATCTTTTATGATTCCTGCATATTTTGGGTTTTTGGAATCATCGGCAAAGGCAATCCTAAAACCCAAACGGTTTACATAAAAATCCAAGGCCTCCACAACGTCCCAAACGGGAAGGACCGGATGTATTTGATGTAGGTATGCCTGCTGTTGCATACTGTGAAAATACGAAAAGCTATAAAATGTTTTTCCTAAGCATGTTATTTTCCATGTACGTCAGGTGTATTTGGCGTGCACAAGTCATGTAATAGCTACAAAACGTAGCCGCTAGGTCCTACCCATACCGACCCCTTAAAGTTTACCGACATTTTCCGCTCAACCGATTCAAAATAAATCTGCATTATTAGTATCTTCATGAGATGGTATCAAACCGAAAAACTATCTTATGAAAATCTCTACAAAACTTCTTTTTTTTCTCTTCTTGACCACGACCACGTTTGCTCAAGTATCCTCCAATTTAGAGCTTACCGACATTTTTAATATGGAATTCGTGTCCGATCCCCAAATTTCTCCAGATGGAAGCAAAATCATCTACGTTCGAAATTTTAAGGACATCATGACCGATAAAAACCTATCCAATCTATGGATCATTAACTATGATGGCTCCCAAAACCGACCATTGACCACTGGAAACCAAAACGATTTCTATCCCAGATGGTCCCACGATGGAAAAAAAATCGTTTTCAAATCCAATAGGTCCGATGAAAAAATGAAGCTATACCTAATGTGGATGGACACGAAAGAAACCGCACCTTTGACCAATACCCCTAAAGCACCAAATAATGTGAGCTGGTCCCAAGACGACCGCTACGTGGCCTTTACAATGTTCGTTCCGGAAACGGAAGAATCTATCGTGAAATTACCGGCAAAACCTGAGGGTGCTAAATGGAATACACCCCCGACCTATATCGATAAATTAAACTATAGAGGCGACGGGCAAGGGTATATTAAAGGAGGCCACGACCAATTATTTACCCTTTCCATTGATGGGGGCACTCCAAAACAATTGACCGATACCCCATTTGACCATGGCGGTCCTGTGTGGTCAAAAGATGATAAACACCTTTATTTTTCAGCAAATTTCAATCCCGATGAGGCATTTGAACCTGCGAATAGTGAACTGTACTCCCTGGCGATTTCATCTGGTGAAGTCACTGCTTTGACCTCGCGTTATGGCCCTGATAGTGCCCCTACCCTTTCACCGGACGGAAAAATGTTGGCCTACTCCGGTTACGATGACCAATTGCTCGGATATCAGCTTACACAACTGTATGTAATGAACGTAGATGGTTCAGGCTCTAAAATACTCTCCGGAAGTTTTGATAGAGATGTTGCCAATGCGCAATGGGCAGAGGACGGTAAAGGGCTCTATTTTCAATATGATGAGGAAGGTGATACAAAAATAGGACATATTTCCTTGAATGGAAAAGTTACCTCGCTCTTTGACGGGCTTGGTGGACTGTCTTTAGGGAGACCTTATAATGCAGGAGCGTTTACCGTTTCAAAGAATTCAAAGTTCGCATATACCCTTGGCGGTACCCAACATCCTTCTGATCTGGCCGTGGCCGATAAAAAGAATACCAAACGACTGACATTTGTAAATGATGACCTATTTTCATTCCGAAATTTGGGAGCCGTTGAAGAACTATGGTGGGAATCCTCCTTTGACCAACGTAAGATCCAAGGTTGGGTGGTCACACCTCCAAATTTTGACCCGTCCAAAAAATACCCTTTTATCCTGGAAATCCACGGTGGGCCGTTTACCAGTTACGGTTCAGTGTACAGTGCAGAAATTCAGGCCTACGCCGCAGCGGGATACGTGGTGTTATATAGCAACCCAAGGGGAAGTACCAGTTATGGTGCAGAGTTCGGGAACCTCATCCACCATGATTATCCCAATCACGACTACGAGGATTTGATGAGTGGCGTAGATGCCGTTATCGCCAAAGGTTATGTGGATACGAACAATTTGTTCGTGACCGGAGGTAGCGGTGGTGGTGTGCTTACTGCCTGGATCGTAGGTAAAACGGATCGTTTTAAAGCTGCCGTAGTAGCCAAACCGGTCATTAACTGGACCAGTTTTGTGCTCTATGCGGATGGGGCCGCTTTTTTCTCCAAATATTGGTTCGGTAAAAAGCCATGGGAGGATCCAGAAAATTATTTTAAACGCTCGCCACTGTCCTACGTGGGCAACATAACTACCCCAACGATGCTATTGACGGGTGAGGAGGATTACAGAACACCCATTGCGGAATCCGAACAGTTTTATACCGCCTTGAAATTGGAAGGTGTTGAAACTGCTATGGTGCGTATACCGGGTGCAGGTCATGGTATTGCAAACCGGCCAAGTAACCTTGTCGCCAAAATCGCCAGTGTTCTTGCTTGGTTCGATAAGTATAAAGGCAAAGAATAAGCTATGAAAGTACCCCTATTTTTCACGCTGTCCATTTTAATAGCTTTTAGCTATGGTCAGGATGTAAGCGTAATGACTTACAACATTAAATATGATAATGCGAACGATACGGTTAATAATTGGAACGATCGCAAACAGGATATGGTACAATTGCTTACGTTTTATGACGTGGGCATTATTGGAATGCAAGAAGTGTTGAACAACCAATTAATGTACTTGGACGAACAACTACCCAATCATTCATTCATTGGTGTTGGGCGGGATGACGGCAAGGAGAAGGGAGAATTCTCCCCCATTCTATATGATACTACCAAATTTAAACTACTGAAAAGTGAAACCTTCTGGTTATCGGAAACCCCGGAGAAAATATCTGTAGGATGGGACGCCGCCCTGGAACGTATCTGTACCTATGGCCTTTTTGAAGACCTGAGATCCAATCAACAATTCTGGGTTTTCAATACCCATTTCGACCATATAGGGGTACTCGCCCGTGAGCATTCCGCAGCATTGATCATCTCTGAAATCAGAGAAATCAATAGTGGTAAACTGCCGGTGGTGCTCATGGGAGACCTTAACCTGACCCCAGACCAAAAACCGATACAATTTCTACAAAACCAAATGACCGATGGGCAATTGGCTCCTGATTCCAATTTTTACGGCCCAACGGGTACTTTTAATGGTTTTGATCCCGAGATGGTGTTGAATAGAAGAATCGATTATGTATTTGTGAACCGATTTAAAGTAAAAAAATATATCCATATCGATGATCGCATGGAAAATAACAAACATATTTCTGACCATTTGCCGGTGCTCGCGTCCTTATCATTTCAAGACTAACGGTTCCCGTACAGAATAACCTATTGCTCGTATAATTCATCTTTATCCATTAAGAATACACATATGATAACACAAGCCAAGACCACAAAAAGGAACGTATGGAAATTGCTCCTTCTCTATTGCATTACCAGTTTTTCCATATCTGCCCAAAGCGAAACAAAACTAATGCACCAACCTGCGCTTAGTGACACGCAGATTGCCTTCATCTATGCAA
>JBARCC010000302.1:0-2635 GCA_049793635.1 Maribacter sp.
CCCCGACTTAAGCACTTTATTGAAGAGAAAAGAAGTTCACTACCCAGCTTATTTACGCGGATGAAAGGTATTCATCACTTCGGCCAAATGGGTACGGTCTATATGCATATATATTTCAGTGGTCGTAATGCTTTCATGACCTAGCATTTGTTGAATGGCCCGTAAATCGGCGCCATTTTCCAAGAGATGGGTGGCAAAGGAATGTCTGAACGTATGCGGACTTATATTTTTTTGCAAGCCTATCGATGTCCCTAATTTTTTCACGATGGTAAATAGCATGGCCCTGGTGAGCTGTTTTCCCCTTCTGTTCAAAAAGAGGATGTCCTGAAATCCGTTTTTAATGTTCACATGCACCCGTATTTCATTGCGGTAGGTATCAATGTATTTTTTGTTGATGGCGCTGATGGGTACGAACCGTTGCTTGTCTCCCTTACCGGTTACTTTTATAAAATCTTCTTCAAAAAAAAGGTCGGAAAGCCTCAAGCCTATTAGTTCGGAAACCCTAAGCCCACATCCGTAAAGGGTTTCCAGCATAGCCCGGTTCCGCTCGCCCTCTGGGGTACTTAAATCGATAGCTGCGATTAGCCTATCAATTTCCTTCTCTGACAGGGTGTCGGGTAATTTGCGTCCTATTTTTGGCGATTCAATTAAATCCATCGGATTGTCATTTCTATACTCCTCAAAAATCAAATAATTGAAAAAACTTTTTAATCCTGATAAAATTCTGGCCTGCGACCTCGGGTTCACTTTTTTGGCAATTTCATAAATGAATTGTTGCACGGTGCCTTTATCGAGCTGAATGGGATTTTCCGAAATGCTGTTGACCTCCAAAAAAGCCATCAATTTTTCAATATCCAAGGTGTAACTATGGATGGAATTCTTGGAAAGGCCACGTTCTAATTTCAAGTAATGCCGATAATCGGTAAGCGCATTTTCCCAGGTCATGGCGTAAATATAATTAATCTTAGGTAGTGATTTATCGACTTCCTCGTGGTTTTTGGCTGAAAAATACTGGTATTCTGGTATTTCCTATGGGAGTGGAAATAATAATTTTGTAGGGAACATATTGTTTAACCATATTAAAAAATCAATTATGAAGAAATTTACACTTACCTCCTTTTTAGTAATCGTTTTTTCACTGTCTATTCAAGCTCAATCTACGTATACCGGAGCGGTCGGTTTAGGATTAGATCTTTTTGAGGGCGCAACCTTGGTAGGGCCTAGCGGTAAATATTTCTTTACGGAAAATAGTGCGGGTCAAATTGATTTGGGGTTTGAAGATGAGTTGACCGCAATAACCGTGTTGTATTCGTACCACAAGGAATTCGCCGGTGCCACAGGCTTACAATGGTTCGCAGGGGTAGGCCCGACCATATTTTTACCTAACGACGAGGACGCCGCTTTTGCGCTAAGACCGCACGTTGGACTTGATTTTAAAATACAAGATGTTCCCTTGGCATTTTCTGCAAGCTGGAGGCCTTTGATCGGTTTGTCATCTGTTTTTGAAGGGGATCGATTTGAAGCAGGAGCTTTTGCTTTGGGTTTTAGGTATGCTTTTGATTAAGGCAATGCTCTCTTGCCATATGGGAATGGGCTGTCCATAAAGATGTATTAACCAGATACGGATGCATTAAGCGGAGTCTAGGAGTATTAAGCTCAGGGTAGTAAGCTCTCGATTAAAACTGGTCCATAGTGAAGCGGCAAGGCTCGAATTGACAGAGAAACATTTTTCACACAGCGTTTTTTGTATCCGACCCTTGTATACTATTCAGTTTTAGATGGCGTTATACCTAAACGAAAACTGCAAGGTGTAGTTTTTTAACCAACCAACTACCTTAATTGCAACCGATGAAATTAGTGACGGTCTATTGTTTCAAATTTTTACTGTATGTCTCATTTATATTTTATGCCTTAAACCTGCAAGCCCAAGAGGGATTCAAATTGGGTATTCAGGCTGGGCTGCCCATAAATGATTTTAATGATGCCGTTAGCGTGGTATTGGGTGCAGATGCATCGTATATGCACCCGTTGGGCGAAATAGTGGATATTGGTCCTTCCGTAGGATACATACATGGTTTCACGGAAAATTTCAGTACCGCGGTAATCACCATCGAGACCAAACCTATACAATTTGTACCCCTGTCCGCAGGATTACGGTTTTGGACATCGAACGAATTTTCTTTTGGAGGTAATGTTGGGTGGGCACTTGGCCTCAATGATGGTAATGAAGGCGGCCTTTATTACAGGCCGACCTTGGCTTTTTTAATGAGCTCGAGCGTAGAAGTCAATGCGAGTTATACCGTAATTGAACTGGAACCGGCCACCTGGTCGACCATTACCTTGGGCATTGTCTATAACTTTGAGCCGAAATACAGAACACGGCGCTAGGCCATATCGGTGGTGAACTACCTCCTCATTTTTAGTAGGTAATCATCGAACATTTGTTATTTTTGACACATGAAGATTATTATCATCAACGGTCCCAATTTGAATCTTTTGGGAAAAAGAGAACCAGAAATTTATGGGAGCGCCACTTTTGAGGACTATTTTTCTAAGCTACAGTTCAAGTTCACTAAAATAGAGCTGGAATACTTTCAGTCGAATATAGAAGGTGAGCTCATTTCTAAAATTCAGG
>JBARCC010000303.1:0-4966 GCA_049793635.1 Maribacter sp.
GAATATAAGGTCGCTAAAACTGGTCAGTTTCAATGCCCCTGCAAAAGATGATTTTTTAGAAGCACGGGAGCCTTTATTGGTGAACAATGATGTGCATATCGGTGTAGCGGCACCTAGAAAGTCGTTGACCGATTATTTTTATAAGAATACGGATGCTGATGAAATGCTGTTCATCCACAGGGGAACGGGAACTTTAAGGACCATTTTCGGACAGATAAAGTTCGAATACGGGGACTATTTGATCATTCCAAGAGGCACGATCTATCAGATAACGTTTGATGGGGAGGATAATCGCATGCTGTATGCAGAGTCTTTCTCACCTATTTATACCCCAAAGCGGTATCGCAATTGGTTCGGGCAGTTGTTGGAACATTCCCCTTTTTGCGAGCGTGACTATAAACTGCCCCAAAATTTGGAAACCTTTGTAGATACGGAGGAGCATCTTATGAAGGTTAAAAAACAAGGAGTGTTGCATGAAATGCGATATGTAGGGCATCCTTTTGATGTCGTAGGTTGGGACGGATACAATTTCCCTTACGGTTTTTCCATCCATAATTTTGAACCGATAACGGGCAGGATCCATCAGCCACCACCGGTACACCAGACCTTTGAGACCAATGCATTTGTCATTTGCTCGTTCTGTCCTAGATTGTACGATTACCATCCGTTGTCCATTCCAGCTCCTTATAACCATTCGAATATAGATTCTGATGAGATGTTGTACTACGTGGATGGGGATTTTATGAGTAGGAACGGGGTGCAACCCGGTAATATTTCATTGCATCCTGCGGGCATTCCTCATGGGCCGCACCCAGGTGCTACGGAACGGAGTATCGGTCAAAAAGGTTCTGATGAACTAGCGGTAATGATAGATACTTTCAAACCCTTAATGGTTACTGAAAACGCAATGAAGTTAGACGATGGAGAGTATTACAAATCGTGGTTGGAGCACTAATTTGGGATAAACAAGATACGGATAGCTTTAAATCTCGCCTTAAAGTAGACGCTGTAGAAGGGATGGGAAGTGTTAAAAACACGGTCAACCGGAGCTTTTCGCCTCCGTTCAACGTAAACTCCGTCGAAGGGATATAGGTAGTCAGCTTAAATAAAGTAGAATTAATGGTCCCTGAGCTTTTCGGCTTCGCTCAACGCAGACCACGTCGAAAGGAAGGGAAAAAAGTAAAACACAATGAACACATTACATACTTGGGTGAACGTGCCCGAAAACTCTGATTTTTCAATATATAATCTCCCCTTCGGAATTTTTTCTTTGGATGGGGGAGCCCCAAGTGCAGGTATTGCCATTGGCGAACACATCGTTGATTTAGCGCGGTTATCGGATTTAGGGTTATTAGATGTGGAGTCTACCCATTTCAGAAAAGCTACTTTGAACAGGTTCATAGGATTGGGTAAAAAGACCACCAATCAGGTACGCTTGAAGGTGCAAAAACTGTTGACCGAAGAAAATTCTCCCCTTAAAAACCATCCTGAGGTATTGGTAAGGCAATCGGAAGTAAAAATGCATTTGCCGGTAAAAATCGGGGATTATACGGATTTCTATTCCAGTATCGAGCATGCCACCAATGTAGGTAAAATGTTCCGTGATCCAGAAAATGCGCTGTTGCCGAACTGGAAACATATTCCGGTGGGGTACCATGGTCGTGCATCGTCCATTGTGGTGAGCGGTACACCGATACATCGACCGAAAGGGCAATTGATGCCAAAGGATGCGACCACACCGGTATTCAAGCCTTCAGGGCGATTGGATTTTGAGTTGGAAATGGGTTTCATTACTGGGAACACTACCAAGTTGGGTGAAAGCGTGTCCACGAACGAAGCTGAGGATTATATATTTGGTTTGGTGCTCTTCAACGATTGGTCTGCCCGGGATATCCAAAAGTGGGAGTATGTTCCTTTGGGGCCGTTCCTCGGAAAAAGTTTTGCATCCTCCATGTCGCCTTGGATTGTTACGATGGAGGCATTGGCACCTTTTAAGGTTGCCGGGCCAAAGCAGGACCCTAAAGTTCTTCCGTATCTGGAATACGAAGGGAATAAAAATTATGATATCCATTTAGAAGTGGGTATCACGCCCAAAAACGGCGCGGAAAATGTCGTAAGCACCTCCAATTTTAAGTACATGTATTGGAACATGGCACAGCAGCTGGCGCACCATACGGTGAATGGGTGTAATATCAATATTGGGGATGTGATGGCCTCGGGAACGATTTCAGGAAAAGATGAAACTTCGTATGGTTCCATGTTGGAGATTTCATGGTCTGGCAGCAAACCTGTAACCCTTAATGATGGCAGTACGCGAACGTTCATTGAAGATAACGATACGGTGACGATGCGTGGTTTTGCTGAAAAAGAGGGTATTAGAGTCGGTTTTGGGGAAGTATCGGGAGAAATTTTACCAGCACTCTAAAACGAACTTTATGAGCAAGAATCTTAAAACTGTAGACCCAAAAACGCTTTCCCAGCCAGAATTCCATTCGTTATTACTCACCGCTGTGGCCCCACGGCCCATTTGTTTTGCGAGTACGGTCGATAAAGAAGGGAACGTAAATTTGAGTCCGTTCAGTTTCTTCAACGTCTTTAGTTCCAATCCGCCGATCATGGTGTTTTCCCCTTCCAGAAGTGGGAGGGACGGTTCTTTGAAGCATACCCATCAAAATATAAAAGAGGTGGCCGAGGTCGCAATCAATATCGTCAATTACGCGATGGTAGAACAGATGTCTTTGGCTAGTACCGCCTATGATAAGGGAGTAAACGAATTTACAAAGTCGGGCTTTACGGAAGTGGCAAGTGAACGCATTCGACCACCACGTGTGGCTGAAGCACCCGTATCTTTTGAATGTACGGTTACCCAAGTGATTGAATTGGCGGAGACGCCCGGGGCGGGAAATCTGATTTTGGCAAAGATCGAGCTGATGCATATCCATACCGATTTTCTGGATGCCGATGGAAATCTCGATACCCAAAAATTGGATCTTGTCGGTCGAATGGGGGGCAGCTGGTATACGCGTTCTAGCGGTGACTCCCTATTCGAAATTCCAAAACCGATACGAAGTCAGGGAATGGGCGTGGACCAATTACCGGATGCCATCCGTAATAGTACCGTTCTTACGGGAAACAACTTAGGGCGCTTGGGAAACTTGGAACATTTGCCCACTACGGAAGCGATCAACCGCATTGCGGAACACCCTGAAGTAAAAAAGAGGTTTGCGGAAAATATCGATACCATAGCGCTACACAACCTTGCTAAAAAGTGGTTGGAAACGGGTAGAACCGAGGAGGCCTTAGCGTTGCTGCTTTTACGAAATTAAGTGCTTCCGATCAATAGAATTTTCCGGTCTCCAGAAACACCTATAATATCCAAAATAGGCATCTTTTGAATCAAAAAAAGAAAAGAGAAGTAAAGACGAAAGTAAAAGTCCTGTTTCTCAATTCAGATCGCGTAGCGGTGTTACTTCTGGTATTCCGACGGATCTACCTCCTAGTAACTCATTCCGTTTTATCCAGTTCAAAAATCGGCCTGCTTTCTTTTGAGTTTGAAATCAACAGGGCATAATCCAGGAAGTCGAGGGTTGACATCCCTTGTACCGCTTCCCCATTACTTTTCTGGTCTTCCATGATTATTTCTATCAGGTCGGGTTCCTTGATGGAGTAGGGTGAATTTGGGGCGTTTAAACGAAACAGGGTTAAATCTGATAGTTTAGCATCCTTTATATTCTGAATACCTCTAAAATATTCCTTGTCATAATCCCCGATTCCCAATCCTGCTTCAACCGTAAAACCGGTATAGGTATCATTTTCATCGTATAGTTCGTCCCAAACCACTTTACTTTTCGTTAAATATCCTATAATACTGAGCACCTTCTCTTTTGGATAGAAACCATTCTCGATGAGGTAATTGAAAAAATAGGGGCGACCCTGTGCTCCCTCCCTTGATTTTTCGATATGGGAGAATCCCATCCGTAGAAATTGAGGTCGGTTTTTAAAATCGTAAACGGAATCAAGGGCACGGTAGTTTTCATACATAGTAGTATCCCTACGGCTGAATAGCGTGGAAGAATCAAAAGAATACTTTAGGTTTTTGATGATATGGTTAAATTGAAAGGTGTCTTTCAGGTGCTTTTTGTACTCCAAGGGGTTGTGTTCATAATCTGCCACAAGATTTTTTAGAATTCCGTCCGCATAGCTCAAATCCCCCAGACTAAAACCGGTCGTATCCACTTTTACCATAGCAATGACCTCTTGGATGGCTTTTGACTTACATTGGGCAGTGTCCAATAGTTTCAAAATATGTTTGGAGGTGTATTTGTAGTTTACCGGTATATCGATGCCAACGACCTGTAATTTATCGTCTTTAGCCAGTTGGTCGTTGAGCTTCTTAAGACTTTTCCACTTCTCATACACCTCGATGGTACGTTCTTGTGGAACCTGAATTCCGTAGAACATCACCAAGTCCTTCAACAAAAGCGTGTCACCGTGTTGTAAAAATTCATTAAAATAATGTGCGATGCTAAAATCGGCCTCAGGTAGGTAATAATCGATAACGTTTTGGTCCATTAAGGATTGTAAAAGCGCAAGCTCAGCATCCTCTGTTTTCGAACTACCGTGATAGGCACCAAAACCTATGATATTAAAATTCTGTTGGGGGAATTTAAAACCTGATGCTAAGATATCAGACCGATGGTTTTTTAAATAGGTAACCTTCTGTTCTTTGCAAGCATATTGTATAAGGCAAAACGACAATAGAATTATAAATGGCTTCACGAGTATGGGTTTTGTTCAAAGATGATTCCGTTTTTAAGTTGTTACACCTTGTGAACTATTATTGCTTATCTAATTCCGAATATCATGATGAATACCAGCATACTCAGTGGGTAGCGCCACATGGTTTTTTTGGGGTGTTACCCAGCTCGATTATTAGCTTCTAAGAGCCATACTGTCAATGCTGTAT
>JBARCC010000304.1:0-4264 GCA_049793635.1 Maribacter sp.
CTCCATTTCTTTAAAAATATACTCTTTAAGGACTGTTATAGGGATAATCTCTAAAAATACAACCCCCCCGTCACGATTTACGATACAGTTGAACGCTGGAATTCGGTTGTAGAGGATGAGTAGCTGGGTTAAATAGTCTATGGCCAGTAGGGCCGTACCGGGGTCGTTTATGGCGGGGGAACTTGCTTTTACGGCCACTTCCCCCAGATGTTTAAAAACGATTTCAACGACATCTATTGGCTCTACCCGGGCGATACTGATGCTGTTTTTTATAGTGTTCAGAAGGTCTTCTCCCACGGGTTCCGAAATGGCGACTACAGGTTCGTTTTCCAGGCAGAAGCTGCCTAAGCTTTTAATGAATTTTAAATGGATTCCCTCTTTAGCGGAAAGGCGCAACAATTTCTTCAGCCGTATTTTGTTGAGGTAACCACAGGAAGATAAGGCAACTTGGGTTTCCCATTGCGTAGAGAATTCTTTTGTTTCAAGATATTTTTCCATATCCAAAAATTTCTGGATGCCTTTTCTGGTCGCATCGAACGATTTTCTGATGATATAATTTACATGAATGCTCTGTGATACTTTATGAATGAAATAAATGAATAGAAGCACGCATACGATTACAAAAAAAATGGCTAGCGGTGCGGCGATGGCAGGTAGTTCGTGCTTGTCGTTCGAAATATACAATGCGAGTACCAGGCTGTAGTTAATGGTACCGCTCGTGGTTCCTAATATAACTTGGTGGTACCGCTCATGCAAAATCAGCGGGATCAACCTTGGGGAGTAGTTGCTTATATTACGGTTAAGGACGTTCATGACCATGGTATAGCTAAAGACGGTAAGGGTGAAAATTCCGCCAATGGTGAACGTTAGAATAAATTGTATCTGTTCTTTATCGGTAATCGAGAACGCGGGTATAGAGGTAGAAGTATTAGGAGAGAATTGTATCAAAAGTACCGCTAAAAGGGCAAAACTTATAGCGATGCAAAAGGTGAGGAAAGAGATACTAGTATAGATTCTTCGGAGTATGGATAACATGTTTGGTTTTTTTTAAATGGCTATGGTATGGGTTGAACATAGGTAAGCATTATACTCGACATTCGAGATTCAATCGCTTCGGGGCTGCCTTATTCTCTTTAGGTCGTTTTTGCACGAATGCCCAGCGGGCCTGCCCGTCGATATTGTGTTGGGTTATTTTTGATCGGCAACGGTTCCATCAAACACAGATTTCCCTTTTCTTTACTGTTCCATCATGAAAATAAGTAGCGATGCTATGGGTGGAGGCTTGGACGATTTCCCATGCTTTCTTCTATAGATACCTCCTTTTTTTGTTGTCCACTCATACCTGTTCGCTTCAAGTTACCTAAGGGCTCAAGTCCCCTAAATTGGAAGTGAACGCAAAGTAGCTGAAACAGATAATGTCCATTGACCTAAAGCCAATAAACGTTGACCCTAAACCGTTCTATTTTTATCTTAAAGATTTAAAAATTGCCTTCGGTTTTGAACATGAATGGTTTGTTTTTTGGTGCAAACTAAAAGGGTTTTGCATCAATTTGAGTCTAGGGTTTCCCTTACATTAGAAGCATGCATAAAACACTGGCAGTTCACACCCTCCGCATGTTTCAATATTCTAGTTTTCAGGTCGATGTGGTGTAAGTGGCAGAATTTATGTAGTTATTAATTGGCACCGCCAAAGGGTATAATTCTCCGAAGCTTGCCTCGAAATTAAAAATTCATTTTCTACGAATTCTTCGTGGACCTGCTCAGAGGTAGTTTACTTATTATTAACAACAACGTATATGTCAAAATCAGAAGATACCATCTATAAAGAGTTTTATGATGCGGTGAATATGACCCCTAGTGCATTGGAAGAATGGCTACAGACCGAAAAATCGAAAAGTGTAGGCCAAGATAGTGGAGATGGTGAGGCGATAGGACATAAGAGTGGTCGGCAAATAATCGATATCAAGAACAAAAAGAAAGATGAACTTACCGAAAGTAATTACGACCACATGAACAAAGTGGTCGGATACATCAACAGGCACAAAGCGCAAAGACCAGATGGGGATATCGAGGATTCAAACTGGCGCTATAGCCTAATGAACTGGGGATACGACCCATGTAAATAAACGAAAACCTAGTAAGCATATTGAAGCACTAGTCGCTAGCGGGCAATTTAACGGACTTTTATATGTTCAAGGCGCCTAGTTCAAACCTTAATTTCGCTGAAAACGCACTATAGATGGGCAATTTCATCCTATTATTTTTGAAGGGCAGAACGCTATGTTGCGGGCTTTGTTTTTTTCTATTGGCAGGGTGTTCCCAAGTACGTCAACTCTCGGATGTATTCGTAAAACCAACCCCACGGGAGAAGTACGCAAGAAATTTTGCACAGGATTCCACCAAGTTCCAGAGTTGGATACAGGCCTTCAAGAGGTCACTACAAGATAGTATTTCCGTAGCCTTGCCCTATTCGGAAATGATTACGTTCCCCGACCGCTTTCCGTTTGCGTACAGTTATGATGTACAGCTCAACCAAGGAGAAAATGTATCGATTCATCTCACGACAGAGTTGGACAGTATGGAGGTGTTCATGGATATTTTTCAGTATGTCGCAAGCGATAGTTTACTACAGGACCCGGTTCTTGAAACCAAGTACATGCCCAGGGAAGCATCTATATGGAGGGTTGAAAATACGGGGACCTATAAAATCGTTTTACAGCCCGCGCTAGAAACGTATCCGGAAGGGAGGCTCGATATTTTTGTAGGGCCTACATTGGGATTCCCTGTGTCTGACGTAGAGCAAAATGCCATACAGAGCTTTTGGGGTGCACCAAGGGCGGGCGGCAGTAGACAGCATGAAGGAGTCGATATTTTTGCGCCAAGGTCTACGCCGGTAGTGGCGGTTACTGACGGGAGAGTGCGGTATGTGGGGGAAAAAGGACTCGGAGGCAAACAGGTATGGTTCAATGAGGGTGTTTTTGGAAAGTCGTTTTACTATGCCCACCTAGACAGTGTTAACGTGTCTATGGCCGAGAAAGTCAGTAAAGGGGATACCTTGGGATTTGTAGGGAATACGGGAAACGCGCGCACGACCGTACCTCATTTACATTTTGGTATCTATACGTCAAAAGGTGCTATTGATCCCTTGCCCTTTATAAAAATGACGGAAAGGAAAGAAGGGGAATTACAGAACACGTTGAGATATGCTTCTGTAAAGGCTACGGAAGGAAACTTTCGAATGTCCCCAACAACCAAATCCTCACAAATTGGAAGGTTGGTAGCTACGGATACCGTATTTATTCTGGGTAAAACGTTTGGGTGGTATCATATGCTGACCAACCAGAATGAAAGGGGTTTTATGAGTGCATCGCTTCTTAACGAAATCAATGCTAGAAGCCCTGTCCTCACGGTTCCGTAAAATTATTTTTTTCGGCTAATGCGTTATCTTCTAAATGGATAGCGTTATGTACAACGATACTAAACGTGTATCTTCAGTAGGAATATTAAAAAAACAATTATGGGACAGATAAAGGATAGTAAAAAGTTTAAAAGAAAAGTAGAGCAGACAAACCCGACGAATCCGACGGGTAATACCGATATCGAAACGAATACATTTGATGTTGACGAAAAAACGATAAAAAAGCAACAGAATAAGAAATAGATTCACCGAGTGTGGAACAAAAAAAGACCGCCCATTTTTAATGGGCGGTCTTTTTTTGTTAGGATGAGTGGTCACTTCTACATTATGCACCTCCTCGTGCGGGGTAATCTTCTTTTTTCACAAAATCGATCGCGTTCAAAATATCGTCCCAATTAGGCCTAGCAAATGGCATGGTTTGTATTGAACTAGCGTATAAGCTTCCATCGGGTCTTACTAAAAAGAGTCCCGGTTCGCTGAATTGTTTCGGTTCTTTGTCAGAAATACCGTTTGAAATAAACAATCCCCATTCCTTCGCAGCTTGTATCGGTAATTCAAAACCAATCGGTAAACTTGTGATGTCCCATTTTTCCCCGGTTTTTTTCGCACGTTCTTCACTGTCGCAACTAATGGCGATCAAATTCACCCCTCGTGAACTAAAGTCCTCTAGTTTCTTGGTCAGGCTTTCCAAGTATTTTTTACATACGGGGCAGTGCAGTCCACGGTAAAAGACAAGCATCGTAAACGTTTCGCTTTCCTGGGCAGACAGGCTCCATTTCGTATCGTTGATCAAGGATAAGTTCAATTCGGGTACTTTAGTCTTAGGCTTTATCATAGTCATATCTT
>JBARCC010000305.1:0-1784 GCA_049793635.1 Maribacter sp.
CAATTATAGTTGGTATTAAGTTCCATCCACAATTGCCAAGTACGTTGAAAGTCAACGATGAGCTCTCGAAGGTGCTACCTAAAATAGAAAAATCCTTAGCGGTAGAAAAGAATCATAAATCTAAAGGTCTGCTAAAACGGCTCATCTATTATTCGGCAGCCGCGATTGCTTTATTTTTATTGAGCTGGTCTAGTATTTCATTTTATAACAATTATACGACCACCATCCACAAAACAAATTTCGGTGAAATCATTGATTTGAAACTTTCTGATGGTACTACCGTGGTCTTGAACGGTAACTCTGAAATTTCGTATAAGAAAAACAATCCGAGATTGCTGAGCTTAAAGGGAGAAGCCTATTTCAAAGTAAAGTCCATTCCCAGTACGAATGCTAAATTCTGGGTCGTCACCAACGACCTGAGGGTAGAAGTGTTGGGTACCCAATTTCATGTCAATAGCAGAAAAAAGAACACGAAAGTGGTTCTGGATGAAGGCGCTATCAATTTAGCGTTTAAAAACGGTGCCGTTACCAAAATGATACCGGGCGAATTGGTATCCTTCTCTAAAGAAAGCGAGCAGTTGGTGCACGAAAAAGTATCTACCGAAACATCGTATGCGCTGTGGAGGGGAGGCACCTATACCTTTAACGAAATACCCTTAAAAGAGGTCATGTTCAATTTAGAATATACCTATGGCGTAACCGTTGCTTATGCATCCGAGGAGTTGAAGGAGTTAAGAATATCAGGGGGTATTCCAAATCAAAATTTAAAAATTTGCGTAGCTGCCATCGAAAAGGCTACGGGTACTAGGATCGTACACAATGATAATATTTTACTAATCAAAGAGAACCCTATTAATTAAACTATCTATTTATGAAAACGAACAAATTGATTAAAATGCTGTTTGCCGTGCTACTTTTTACAAGTAGTGCAAGCATGCAGGCAATTGAAAAACTTGAAAGTGAGGTTAGCCTCAGTGAGTTTTTAAACGAGGTAAGTGCCAAACACGAAGTGTTTTTCACTTACAATCCAGCACTGGTCGCGTCTACGAGTTTAAATCGCGAAGAGTACGCGTTTCCAGTATTGGATGAGATTATCAATGAATTGGAACGAAAAACCAATTTTGACTTCGAGTATCTTGGTAACAAATATTATGTGGTGTATCATAAAAAGTCTGAAAAGGCCAACACCTTGAACATAAGCGCCGTTCAAAGCAAGCCGGCTGCCTTGACCTTGACAAGTTCTTTTCAAAGCACGGTTTCAGGAACGGTGACCGATGATTCCGAATTGCCACTGGCTGGTGTGAATATTGTCGAAAAAGGAACTACGAATGGCACCACTACGGACTTTGATGGTAACTATACCATTTCGGTTGCCGAAGGAGCCACTTTGGTATTTAGCTATATCGGTTATGCAGCAAGAGAGGAAAAGGTTAATGGTAGAAGTTCAATTAATATTCAGCTCCTGGAGGGGATGCAGTTAGATGAGTTCATCGTCGTGGGATCAAGAACAGCTCCCCGAAGTAATGCCGATACGCCATTACCCGTTGATGTACTTGGCGCAAAGGACCTTACTTCTACAGGTCAGATAACCTTTGATAAGGCATTACAATACCGAATACCCTCATTTAATACGGTACAAACCCCCGTGAACGATGCAACTTCTTTATTAGATCCCTATGAAATTAGAAATATGGGTCCGTCAAGAACCTTGATATTGATCAATGGCAAGAGAAAAAACCTGAGTGCATTATTGTACACCCAAACCTCACCAGGACGTGGTGAAA
>JBARCC010000306.1:0-5009 GCA_049793635.1 Maribacter sp.
GGAATATATAGTTAAATTTCATGACTCAAGGGTATTTTCATAATAAAAGTAGTTTAATCGTACGATAAAAACTTGTAAAACATATCTTTGTTGAAAGCCCTAAAAATGGAATTAAAGCTCACCCGACCGATTTGTTTTTTTGATTTGGAGACCACAGGAGTCAATGTGGCAAAAGACCGTATTGTAGAGATTGCCATTCTAAAGGTTTTTCCCAATGGCAATAAAGAGAGTAAGACTTGGCTTGTGAATCCGGAAATGGACATACCCGAAGAAGTCATTGCGGTGCACGGTATTACCAATGAAAAAGTGGCGAACGAACCTACGTTTAAGGAGCTTTCGAAAGAGATTTATAAAATGATCAAGGATAGTGACCTTGGCGGCTTCAATTCCGACCGTTTCGATATTCCGTTATTGGCAGAAGAACTATTGCGCTCAGGAATCGATTTTGACATGAAACATACGGTTTCGGTAGACGTACAGACCATTTTCCATAAAATGGAGAAACGTACCTTAGGGGCTGCCTACAAGTTCTACTGTGATAAAGATCTTGAGGATGCGCACAGCGCGGCTGCCGATACCAATGCCACCTATGAAGTGCTCTTGTCCCAATTGGATAGGTATCCCAATTTGGAGAACAATGTCAAGAAACTATCTGAATTTTCCACAAGAAAGCAATCGGTGGATTTTGCCGGTTTCATTGCGATGGATGAACAGAACGAGGAAATTTTTGCCTTTGGGAAGCATAAGGGTAAAAAAGTGCATGATGTACTTGACAACGAACCCGGTTATTTCGGATGGATGTTAAACGCAGATTTCCCGTTATACACCAAAAAAATACTCACTCAAATAAAATTGAGTAAGCTTAACACTAAATTGAGTTAACCTTTTCAAATCCATATTGATGAAAATCGTTTGCATAGGCAGAAATTACGTTGCACATATAGAGGAACTTAAAAATGAACGGCCCAGTGAACCTGTAGTTTTTATAAAACCCGATTCGGCAGTATTGCCCAAACAACAGGATTTTTACATTCCCGATTTTTCTAACGATATCCATTACGAAGTAGAGGTTTTGGTGAAAATCAAAAAAGTAGGCAAACATATACGGGAAGAGTTCGCACCCGATTATTACGATGAAATTGGTCTTGGTATCGATTTTACGGCCCGCGATCTGCAGGCCAGATTAAAGGAACAAGGTCTCCCCTGGGAAAAGGCCAAAGGTTTCGATGGTGCGGCGGTCATCGGAAATTGGTTACCAAAAAGCAGATTTAAGGATGTAAATGACCTCAATTTCAAGTTGTTGAAAAACGAGGAAATCGTACAGCATGGCAATACCCGTCTCATGCTTTGGAACATCAATGAAATCATTGCCTACGTCTCTACCTTCTTCATGTTGAAAAAAGGAGATATTATTTTCACGGGTACTCCGGCAGGTGTTGGGAAAATAAGCGCAAATGACTACCTTTCGGGGTATTTGGAAAACGAGGAACTGTTTACCGTAAACATAAAGTGATGATTTATAACCTGGATAAGATTAATGAGATGGCGGAAGGAGATCAGGATTTTATACATTCTGTCATCGCCGTTTTTTTGGAAGAGGTTCCAGAAGATTTGGAAGCGTTGGAAAAGGCGCTTGCAGCACAAGATTATGAACAAGTTTACCAATTGGCACACAAAATTAAGCCGAACGTAGATTTACTGGGGATGGATCAAACCCGTGCCATAGCCTTAGAAATAGAGACCTTAGGAAAGCAGGAAGGCAATATGGCCGAAATTCAGAAACGTTTTCCTATGCTTAAAACCGATATCAACCAAGTGGTATCAGAATTGAAAAAAGACTTCCAGCTATAATGCTCGCAGAAATAATTACGATTGGCGATGAGATTCTCATTGGCCAAATCATTGATACCAACTCCGCTTTCATCGCCAAGGAACTGAATAAGATAGGGATTTCCGTATATCAGATTACCTCTGTGCAGGATGAACGCACCCATATTTTAAACGCTTTTGAAGATGCGGCCAAACGGGTAGATATCGTTTTGGTCACCGGTGGCCTAGGTCCTACAAAAGACGATATCACTAAACATACGTTCTGCGAGTTTTTCAATGATGTACTGGTTGAAAATAAGGTCGTTTTGGGGCACGTAGAGGAACTGTTCGCCAAATACATCACCTCGACACCCATTTCTGATATGAACAGGAAACAGGCGTTGATGCCAAGTAAGGCAGAAGTATTGCATAATGCGTATGGTACCGCGCCCGGCATGTGGATCCACGATAAAGGGGTGACCTTTATCTCCATGCCCGGGGTGCCTTTCGAAATGAAGCACTTGATGCAGGACGTTATTGTTCCCAAACTTTCCTCGGTGTACAAAAGGCCACATATCATTCACCGAACGATTGTTACGTACGGTTTGGGCGAAAGTGCCATCGCCCAACGTATTGAAACGTGGGAAGAGAATTTGCCATCCTTTATAAAATTGGCCTATCTGCCCAATTTGGGAAAGGTTAGATTACGGTTAACGGCAAAAGGCCCGGAGCATAAGCAGCTTGCCGACGGCATAGAGGCGCAATGTTTGAAATTATATCCATTGATAAAGGATATCATGTACGGCATCGAGGACGATGAAACCCTTGAGGAAATCGTTGCGAAATTACTGACCGCAAAAAAATGGACTTTGGCCACGGCCGAAAGTTTTACGGGAGGCAAGATTGCGGAAAGCCTTACGGCCATTCCGGGTGCCTCGCAGTATTTTAAGGGCAGTGTGGTGAGTTATGCGACCGAAGCTAAGATCAATATACTCGGTGTACCGGAGCATTTGGTGGAAAAGCACTCTGTGGTAAGCGCAGAGGTAGCTTCTGCGATGGCCAAAGGCGCCAGGGCATTGCTTAAATCTGATTTTGCGATTGCCACCACGGGAAATGCTGGCCCTACAAAGGGCGATTCAAACGCCGAAGTGGGTACTGTTTTTATCGCTATTGAAGGTCCGAACGGTCATTTAGTCGAGAAATTTCAAATGGGGAACAATCGAAACCGAATCGTACAAAAATCTGTGAACAAGGCATTTGAGTTGCTTCAAAAAGAAATTTTAAAAATGTGAAGTATAATGTTGCCCGTACCATTAAAATAATATAAATTTGCACCCTGTTTAAAAGAAAAAGTCAGCACGATGTCAAAAGTTTGTGAAATTACTGGGAAGAAGGCGATGTTCGGAAACAATGTTTCGTTCTCCGTCAATAAGACGAGAAGAAGATTTGATGTTAATCTATCAAAGAAACGTTTTTTCATTCCAGAGGAAGACCGTTGGATTACGATTAAAGTATCTACCAGAGCTTTAAAAAGTATCAATAAAAAAGGGATATCTGCTGTTTTAAAAGAAGCAAGGGCAAAAGGATTAGTGATTAAGTAATCTGGAAAATAGAGCGTAAGATGGCAAAGAAAGGCAATAGAATTCAAGTAATATTAGAGTGCACAGAGCATAAGGAGTCTGGTCAGCCAGGTACTTCTAGGTATATTACCACCAAAAATAAAAAGAACACTCCTGAGCGGTTGGAAATCAAGAAATTCAATCCAATCCTAAAGAGAATGACCGTTCACAAAGAAATTAAATAAATTTTCGTTTCCCGAAAAGTAAAAAGATATAAGTCATGGCAAAGAAGACCGTAGCAAGTTTACAAACAAGTTCCAAGAGATTGACAAAGGCAATTAAAATGGTCAAGTCGCCTAAATCTGGTGCGTACGTTTTCGTTGAACAAGTAATGGCTCCAGAAATGGTTGACGCTTGGATAGCGAAGAAATAACACACTCTATTTAATATAGTTTATTGAGCCCCTTTCTTTCGAAAGGGGCTTTTTAATTTTTATATTTGATAAACTTCACCATAGCCGTACCGATGAGCTTATTTAAAAAGATATTTTCAACACAGAAAAAGGAAACCTTGGATAAAGGTCTCGAGAAAAGTAAGACCACCTTCTTTTCTAAATTAGGTAAGGCTGTGGCCGGTAAATCGAAGGTAGATGACGATGTGCTCGACAACCTTGAGGAGGTACTTGTCTCTTCGGATGTAGGGGTAGATACCACCTTGAAAATCATCGATAGGATAGAGGCAAGGGTCGCAAAAGACAAGTACGTGGGCACCGACGAGCTGAATACCATTCTGCGGGAAGAAATTGCCGGACTACTTTCGGAAACGGAGACCGGCGATAATTCAGGATTACAAATACCTGATGGTAAAAAGCCCTATGTGATTATGGTGGTCGGTGTCAACGGAGCGGGGAAAACGACAACCATCGGCAAGTTGGCCCATCATTATAAAAAACAAGGATTAAAGGTAATGTTAGGTGCTGCTGATACCTTTAGGGCCGCAGCCATAGACCAGCTGCAAGTATGGGCCGATAGGGTAGATGTGCCCATCATAAAACAACAAATGGGAAGCGACCCCGCTTCCGTAGCCTTCGATACCTTGAGTTCGGCCGTTAAGCAGGGTGCAGATGTGGTCATCATTGATACCGCAGGGCGTTTACATAATAAAATAAATTTGATGAACGAGCTGACGAAAGTCAAAAGGGTCATGCAAAAGGTAGTGGAACATACGCCGCACGAGGTGTTGCTGGTTTTGGATGGCTCCACAGGCCAAAATGCGTTCGAACAGGCCAAACAGTTTACCAAAGCCACAGAGGTTACGGCATTGGCCATTACCAAGTTAGATGGTACCGCCAAGGGCGGGGTGGTCATCGGAATTTCGGACCAATTTAAAATTCCTGTCAAATATATTGGGATTGGCGAGGGCATCGAAGATTTACAGGTTTTCGATAAATACGAATTTGTAGATTCTTTTTTTAAACGATAACCTTGAAAAGTGTAACATTCTTTCTTCTATTGCTGCTCTGTACTATGGGAAGGTCGCAAATGAACCACCCTAAGGCGAGTCCGCTAGCGCGAGTAGAACAAGAGGTGGGATTATCCAAGATAACCGTCGTATATTCCAGGCCTGCAGCACGCGGTCGTG
>JBARCC010000307.1:0-4522 GCA_049793635.1 Maribacter sp.
AAAAATAAAAGGGTCGCCATATGCGACCCTTTTCTGTTTATACACTCGTTCGTGATTTATTCGTCTACCGCTTCTATTTCAGAAACACGCAGGGTATTCACCATTCCCTTATCTTTAATGGGCATGGCCGCTAGACTGACCAACATATCCCCTACCTCCAAATATCCCTTTTTCAAAGCGATGCGGTTCAAATCATCAATGGTATCGTCGGTCGATACAAAACGATCATAATAGAAAGATTTAACCCCCCAAAGCAGACTCAATTGCGTTAATATTCTTCTATTCGACGTGAATACCAAAATATGTGCGCTTGGTCTCCAAGCTGAAATTTGAAAGGCGGTATATCCACTGTTCGTCAATGTGGAAATGGCCTTCGCCTTGATTTCATTCGCCATTAAGGCGGCGTGGTAACATATCGATTTCGTAATATACCTTTTCGTGCGTACATGCGGAGGTGTTTGCGGTACATGGATCAAATCCGAATTTTCTACACTTTCAAGAATGCTGGTCATTTTTTCGATTACCTGCACTGGGTAATTTCCTACCGAAGTCTCTCCGGATAACATGACCGCATCTGCCCCATCCATCACAGAATTGGCGACATCGTTGACCTCTGCCCTAGTCGGGGTTAGGCTCGTAATCATCGTCTCCATCATTTGGGTAGCGATAATCACCGGTATTCTTGCTTTTTTAGCACGCAAGACCAATTGCTTTTGGATCAACGGCACTTCGTGTGCAGGTACTTCGACCCCTAGATCACCACGGGCGACCATAAGGCCGTCACAGTAGGCGACAATTTTATCGATATTCTCTACCGCTTCCGGTTTTTCGATTTTTGCGATGATCGGAATCTTATGGTCCGAGTGCTTATTGATGATGTTCTGAAGGTCAATCAAATCTTGACTAAAACGAACAAAGGAAAGCGCAATCCAATCGACCTCAAGGGAGATTGCAAATTCTGCGTCTTTTATGTCCTTCTTCGTAAGTGCCGGTAATGAAATATTCGTATTTGGCAAATTGACCCCTTTTTTAGATTTTAAGGGTCCGCCTTGAATCACTTTTGCCTTTACCTCATCCTCACCGTTGGTCGTCACCACCTCGAACATCAACTTACCATCATCTAAAAGTATACGTTCCCCCGCTTTTACATCTCTAGGAAATTCTTTGTAGTTCATATACACGCGTTCGGCGGTACCTTCAAAAGGTTTGCCGGTCACAAAGGTAATCTCATCACCCGGACTAACCACTACGTCGCCCGCCATAACGCCTACGCGTAATTTCGGTCCTTGCAAATCGGCCAAAATGGAAGTATTCCTATCCATTTCCTCATTAAGTTCGCGAATCATCTTTACACGCTCCTTTACATCATCATAATCAGCATGCGAAAAATTTATCCTAAAGACATCGACTCCTGCCTCGATCATTTTTTTTAGCACCTCTTTCTTACTGGTTGCAGGCCCTAACGTGGCTACAATTTTTGTCTTTTTTACAGTTGGCATTTTTAAAATATTAAGTTGTTCTTTGATTTTAGTTTGTCCGTAGGTATTTCGTAAGCTGCCATTACTCTAGGCAACATAAGTATTTTTTTTAGTAAAATAGCTGTTTCTATTTCCTTTTCCGTCTCTATTTTTAAAAGATAATCAACATCCTTATATTCAGGGATAAGCCTCGGAGTACTATAGGTCGACTCGTTTTGGAACAAATCGTTGTTCGCTATAAATTCTTGTTCACTACTGTGGTTTGCCACCAGTACTAAACACCTATCGTTAAAAACATCTTCCCACTCAAAAATCGGAAATGATCTATATTCCCCAAGAATAAAATTTTTTTTGGCCCTTTTGAATCTTGCCTTCATGCTTTGGTTGAGCCCGTAGACCAAAGCATAGTCTTCTAGTGTAGAATGCAATGCTATGAGTATAAATGATTCATCATAAAAATCATCGTTTATTTTATAGGTCGCCGCCATATACTAAAAAAGGTCAACTATCTCTGGGCAAGCCCACGAGGCATTCGTGAAACACATTTAAAATACCCGGGCAAGCCTTGGAGTATTTACATCTCGATTATCGAGTAAATATAAAACTTATAAGCTATACAGCCTAGTGACATCAATGCAGATCACCCTACCAAACGTTAATAAATCGTAAGGATTACCCTCTTTGTGGAACATTAACCTTCCATTTTATCCTGTAACGCGAAAAAGGCCCTTTTAGAGGCCCTTTCCTCTGCTTTTTTCTTTGATGTTGCCCTAGCCTTGGCCACCACATGCCCCCCGATAGAAAGTTTGACCGCAAAATGCTTTAGGGGGTCTTTTCCGGTATCCTCATAAACGTTGAAGTCAAAGGTCTTTTTCCGCTTTTGGCACCACTCGATAATCAAACTCTTATAGCTGATGACCCTTCCCTCTAACTGCTCGATATCCACGTAGGGCTCTATCACCCTTTTTTTTATGAACTTTTCACAATAATCATACCCTCTATCCAAATAGATTGCACCTACCAATGCCTCAAACACGTTACCGTGTATATTTTGACCGAAATGGGTTTTCGGTATTCTACTCTCTACAAAGTTGATCAGCCCCAAATCTTTACCCAGCTCATTCAAATGTTCCCTGCTCACAATTTTAGAGCGCATTTTGGTGAGGTAACCTTCATCACCTTCAGGTACTTCGTTGTACAGGTGTTTAGAGATGATCGTTCCGAGCATGGAATCGCCCAAAAACTCTAAACGCTCATAGTTCATGGCATTCCCCTTTGCGTCTTTTTGGTTCATAGAACGATGGAGGAACGCTTTTTTATAAAACGATAATTGCTTTGGCTTGAACCCTAGGATTTTACTTATCCCCAAAAAAAAATTCCCATCCTCCTTAGAATGGGAATTAAATAAGTTTGTTGGGAATGACATAAAAAATAAATTAATCTATTTTTTTAAATACCACGCAGGCATTATGCCCCCCAAATCCAAAGGTATTGCTCATTGCTACCTTCACATCCCTCTTTTGCGCTGTGTTCAGCGTAAGGTTTAAACTTGGGTCAATATTTTCATCGACCGTTGTATGGTTGATTGTGGGCGGTACAATCCCATGCTCCATGGCCAAAATGGAGGCTATGGCCTCAATGGCGCCGGCAGCTCCCAGTAAATGCCCGGTCATGGACTTGGTAGAATTTATGTTGATGTTTTTGGCATGTTCCCCAAAAACCTGTGTGATCGCCTTTAATTCTGCCACATCGCCCAATGGGGTAGAGGTGCCGTGTGTATTGATGGCATCCACATCTTCTATCGATAGGCCGGCATCGTTCAAGCAATTTTGCATCACCCGAACCACCCCGATACCCTCTGGGTGAGGAGCGGTCATGTGATAGGCGTCACTGGACATTCCACCACCTGCGACCTCTGCATATATTTTTGCGCCCCTTGCCTTGGCATGTTCGTATTCTTCAAGTACCAATGCACCAGCGCCTTCACCGAGCACGAAACCATCTCTAGTGGCATCAAATGGTCTAGAGGCTGTTTCGGGACTCTCATTTCTGGTCGATAATGCGTGCATTGCGCCAAAACCTCCCATACCCGCAATGGTCACGGCAGCTTCACTACCTCCTGTCACAATAACGTCACAATGGCCCAACCGGATGTAGTTCAGGGCATCGATCATGGCATTCGCCGAAGACGCACATGCAGAGACCGTGGTATAGTTAGGCCCCATAAAGCCATGTTTAATGGATATATTTCCCGGTGCGATATCCGCTATCATCTTTGGTATGAAGAAAGGGTTGAATCGGGGTGTGCCATCTCCGTTCGCAAAATTCATCACTTCGTTCTGAAACGTTTCCAAGCCTCCAATACCCGCTCCCCATATCACCCCAACACGAAATTTATCCAATTTTTCCAAATCTAATTTAGAATCGAGGATAGCCTCGTCCGAGGATACGAGTGCATACTGTGCGAACCGATCTAACTTGCGCCCTTCCTTTCGGTCGAAATGGTCATCGGTATTAAAGTTTTTTAGCTCACATGCGAATTTTACTTTGAACTTTTCGGTATCATAATATGTAATGGGAGCAGAACCGCTTTTTCCGCTTATGAGCGCATTCCAATACTCCTCAATATTATTACCTATTGGGGTAAGTGCCCCCAAACCTGTAACTACAACTCGCTTTAACTGCATTTAACTTGTTTTTAGTTTAGATGTAAACCAAGCGTAAATTAAAAAAAATTATCCATGCGGAGCATTTACCACATGGATAATTTAGATTCTATTTAAGAAAACTTGAATTTACTTCGCTTCTTCAATATAGCTGATGGCTTGACCCACTGTAGCGATATTTTCCGCTTGATCATCTGGAATCTGAATATCGAATTCCTTTTCGAATTCCATAATAAGTTCAACTGTGTCCAATGAATCTGCGCCTAAATCGTTCGTAAAGCTAGCTTCTGATACCACTTCGTTTTCATCAACTCCTAATTTATCAACGATGATAGCTTTAACTCTTGATGCAATGTCTGACATAATAATATTTGTTTT
>JBARCC010000308.1:0-8039 GCA_049793635.1 Maribacter sp.
GCTTACTATCGTGATTCCAAAACCGATACAGGTAGCGAAGGTTAATGCCGTGCCTTTCAACTCGGGAGTAACCGCACCGGCAATGAGCTTTGATAACTGTGGGGAATCGGCGGTAACGGCAATTCCCCAAATGCACCATCCCGTTAGAAACAGTGGTACTGAGAGCGTAAAAAAAAGAGGGGAGAGCAAGCAGCAACTACCGGATAGTATCAACGATGCCGAAGCTACGGTTTTACTTCCTATCCGTTCCGATAGTATTCCTCCAAGGGCACATGAAAGTCCACCTAATGCAATGATAATTCCTGTCCATATAGGAACTGAAATAGTGGAGGTCCACTGAAGATTGTACCAGGCAATAGCGAAAGGCGTAAATGCCCAAAACGCATAGAGTTCCCACATATGTCCCACATAGCCAAAAGCGGCTTTTCTAAAATTGATGTTTTTGAAAAGTTGAGGTCCAGCCTCCAATCTTATTTTTTTACTGGCTACCCGGTAGGGCCCGTTCGGAACACAGAGATAAAGCAACAAGCCTCCTAAAATGGTGATGAGGGAAGTAATTTGAACAACCGTTTCGGTTTGTTGGCCCCAATCCGTGCCGTTTACCAAATAGGGGAAAGCGGTTCCCAAGACCAAGGCACCGACTAAAAAACCTAAGGCCTTGCCCAGTCCCTTTTCATAATAATCTGCGGCTATTTTCATGCCTACCGGGTAGATTCCCGCAAGAAAAAAACCAGTGGCGAACCTTGACATCAACAGGGTAAAAGCATTTAGATTCGGTAATGCCAATACAAAGTTCGATGCCGCCGCCAGAAGCGCACAGATCATAAAAACCTTCGCCGGGGCATACCTGTCCGCAATCATTAAAAGCCCGAAAGTCAGCGTTCCCACGATAAAGCCCAATTGAACGGATGATAATACCCAACCCATGGTTCCTACGGGAACATCGATGGTCTTGATCAATGATTCCATAATGGCATTACCTGCAAACCATGTGGAGGTACAGGCAAATTGAGTGAGGATAATTGTCGCAAGAATATGGGATTTTGGCTTCAACGGATTATCTTATCGGATAAAGGTAACTCTGGTAATCTTACCATTATCTACTTCATAAATGGCTATGGCACTAAAGGTAGTTCCGTTCGCGGTCACAAATTCTTCATCGATTACTTTATTACCGATGACCATCCTATTTTTTATTTCACAGTGCAAATCGGGGGTATTTTCAAAAAGGTTGGTATAGCCCTTTCTCATGGTATCCAGACCATTATTTCGTATGGTTTCAGGAAAATTATACAGTTGTATCCCTTCAGCGTAGGTAGCTAAGAATGCATCTATATCCCTATTATTATAAGCATCTAACTGTGTTTGCACAATACGTTCAGGGTCACTATCTGTTTTTTGGTCTCGAATAAAGGTCATAGTCTTTATAAGCCCGTCCGTTTCATAAATGGCTACTTGTAGGTTTTGCTCGTCTCCTATGGTTACCACCTCTTGGTCAATAACAGTGGAACCCAACCGTATTCTAGAGGCTACTTTTACCTCAACGGAAGGTGTTCGTTCATAAAATTTTCGATAGGTGTCCTTTAAGTTTGACCTACCGATATTCATCGTATCCGCAGGAAAATTCGAAACTACCACATCTTCGGTAAAACAAGCGGCGAAAGCGTCCAAATCCCTTGCATTAAACGTATCTACTTGTTTTTGAACAATACCTTCGAGAGTGTCAAGGGAAACAAAAGCCATGTGTTTGCCGTTCATACTCATTGCCAATCTAGAAATGCCCTGTATTTGATGTTCTTGGAAGGTTTTTATGGATTGCCAATTGTTGACTGTTGTAGGGTCCATTCTTACTATTTTCTTATCGTCGGCGGTCAACAAGGTACCATTGCTTGACCAAGCGATATCTTCGGAGGTATCCAAAAGCGTCGTAAGAATCTTGATTTCGCCTGTACCGGGATGTAGGGATTTTACCGTATAAGGTCTGTTTTCTTTGGATACAAAACTTATTAAATCCGAATCTGGAATCACGTGAATCGACCTTCCTACATTTTTTTGAACGGTTTGATTCGTTCCATTCTTCATATCCGACACCACTAAATCCATGCGGTCTTCGACCAATACCGTACAGATAAGAATGTGAGGAGTATACCATACATGGTATCCTACTTTTAAATTGGGCAAGAGTTCTTTGGATACTCCCGTTTTTAAATCATATGCATAAAGACGCTGCAGACCATCGTCATCCAGACGAATGGCGGATACAGATTCCTTGCCAGGCATCTTCAAAGGGGAATATTCGCTCCCGTTTGCCGTATCTGAAATCCATCTGGTCGTTTTATCGCTGATGGAATACAAGGCAATATCGGTTTGTCCGTTTCTTGTAGATGAAAATAGGATATGGTCATCATCGTAAAACGAGGGTTGGTTGTCATACCCCTCGTTGTTCGATATATTGATTGCAGAACCTATTTCTAGTGTATCATTTATGGAAACAAGATCCGCAAGATAGATTTCGGTGCCTTGTTGCGCTATACCGGGTATACAGCATAGCACTATCAAAAGGAAGAGACAATTCATTTTTCTATCCATAAGCAGTCCTTACTAGTGAATTAATGTTGATTGGTAAACCTATTTAAGATGTCCCGAACATTTTTGGTATTGTCCACAAAATATTTGGCTTGGGTTTTTTGTCGACCTACTTTGATGGTGACCGCTTCCGTGGGCAGCTCTTGAAACATGAACTCGTCTGTCCAATCATCCCCGATGGCAAAGACAAAATCATACTCCTTTTCAGAATACACCCGCATGGAGGCACGTCCTTTGTTGACGTTGCTGCTTTTGATTTCCATGACCTTGTTCCCGTTGAGTACGCTTAAATCGTCATTGGCAATAAGACTGGTCAACACGGTATTCAGTTCAACCGCTCTTTTTTGACCAAAGTCAGGGTCTGTATTTCTATAATGCCAGGCGAGGGAATAGTTTTTTTCCTCAATGAAACTACCCGGTGTTCTATCCACAAAAGATTCTAGTACGGGAAGGATTTTTTCCATCCAATCTTTCTTTACCGTTTCTAGCATACTAAATGCTTCGCCTCCCTTAGAGATCCATACGCCATGTTCTACGATCATGTTGTATTTTTTAGGTAGGAACCATTTCGTAAAGGTTTCCTTGTCCCTTCCGCTGATGAGATACATGTCGGTATGCTCTTGGGAAGATATTTGGTCCAATAGGTCGTAAAGGGCTTCATCCGGACTCGCTTTCTGCGGATCGTTATGAAAACCGGCCAAGGTGCCGTCATAATCAAGAAACACCAATCTTCTTTTTGCCTTTTTGTAATTTTTCATGATGGTGTTCATGATGTCTACGGATAATCGTCTAGAAATATAGGTAAGGTTCTTGGTTTTTTGATTGCGTAACGAAGTCATGAAATCATTGGCCCATTTTTCTACGTTATAGCGTGCCAAACGTTTCTGTAAAACGGTATTTCTTGAAATTTGCTCTTCTTTTGGCATGTTGATGGCCTGGAACAACGTATCCGCAATCTCTTCAAAATTATTTGGGTTGATGAGTAGCGATTCGTTCATTTCATTCGCTGATCCGGCCATTTCACTAAGAATGAGCACCCCGGTTTTATCCGTTCTAGTGGCTACATATTCTTTTGCCACCAGGTTCATCCCATCCCTTATGGGGGTCAACCAGGCAATATCCGATGAGGTATACAAATCGATGAGATTTTCAAAGGGCATGGAGCGATAAAAATACCAAATGGGGGTCCAGCTCACGGTGGACAGTTCCCCGTTTATGCGGCCGACCAATTCATCGATTTCCCGTTTTAATAATTGATATTGGGGAACGTTTGACCTAGACGGAACCGCAAGAATGATTAACCGGACCTTCTCTTTGTACTGTGGATACTTGTTTAAAAAATATTCAAAGGCGTTCAATCGCTTTGCAATCCCCTTGGTATAGTCCAAACGGTCTATCGATAAAAAAAACTTTGCATCGGGGGCAGATTTCTTATGGGTATCCAACCGTTTTTGTAATTCTGATTTTTCATCTTCCGACCGTTGCGAGTGCTCTTTGGCGGCTTCGCTGAATTTTTTGTAATCGATGCCCATAGGAAAGGAATCCACAATAATGGTCCTGTTATCCATATGAATATCATTAAAGCTCACCTCTAATCCCAATAATCTGCGAACAGAACTTAGAAAATGCCGTTCATAGTCATAGGTATGAAAACCGATGAGGTCAGATCCTAAAAGGCCTAGCAAAACCTCCTTCCGCCAAGGTAATGTCCTAAAGATTTCATAGGAGGGGAAGGGGATATGTAAAAAGAAACCAATGGAAATATCAGGACGTTCTGCGCGCACCATTTGCGGCACCAACATCAACTGATAATCATGTATCCAGATGGTATCCTCGTTATCCGCTTTTGCTAGAATGGCATCGGCAAATTTTTGGTTCACTTTTTTATAAATCTCCCAGCTTTCCAATTGAAATTCCGAATACTCAAGAAAGTAGTGAAATAGCGGCCATACCGTTCTATTGCTAAAGCCGTAGTAAAAACCATCGACTTCTTTTTCGGTCAGGTTAACTTTGGAAGAACCGTGTTTGGCAAGGGCGGTATCAATTTCGGGGGTCAATTCTTCCGGGATCTCTTCATCGGTCAGTCCGCTCCATCCGATCCATAAGCTATCGCCACCAGAATGTACCGACTTCATCCCCGTTGCCAGGCCTCCAACACTCGGTATAGCGGTAATGCTTCCATTGCTAATTTGTAATTGCACGGGCAGTCTATTTGAGATAATGATAGTTTTAGCCATAAAAGAATTTTATTTGCTTTTTTTGAACTTTATTTCTCTAAATTTCGGGAAAACAGCGGCTAAAAACAATTGAAAGCCCAAATGAATTAAGATTTTTATTGAATGGATAATTTAGACTACGGAATAATAGGGAATTGCAGAAGTGCGGCATTAATTTCAAAGACAGGGAATATAGACTGGTGTTGCTTACCAGAGTTTGATAGTCCGTCTGTATTTGCAAAGTTATTGGACGAAGAAATAGGAGGTAGTTTCGATATCAATGTCGACGATGGATATTCCATTGCCCAGCGGTACGAATCTTTTACCAACATATTGATCACTACATTTTCAAACGGAAACGATATTTTTGAAATACATGATTTTATGCCACGGTATCGGAAAGAGGGCTCTGCGTATCATGCACCTCCAGAATTGATACGGTATTTCAAGCACGTATCGGGCACCCCACAGTTTAGCATCCATTATGATCCTAAATTAGAATATGCCATGGGTAAAACAGAATCTTTTATTAAAAAGGATTTTGTGGCAAGCCTTACCCATGAGGTAAAGTTCGATACCATATTCCTGTATACCTCTTTCAATAAAAAAGCGCTTGTGGAAGGCAAAACCATCACCTTAAAGGAAGATGGTTATGTCTTATTAGGATACAATGAAAAGTTATTGTTGCCCACAACGGAGAGAGCATATCTAGACCTGCAGAATACTAAAGTATATTGGTTGAATTGGTCAAATCTGACCCCGACCTATAAAAAATTCAATGATGAAATCGCTAGAAGTTCCTTGACCCTAAAGCTGTTGAGCTACGATAAAACTGGGGCGGTGCTTGCTGCGGCAACTACCTCCTTACCCGAGACCATTGGCGAAGTGCGAAATTGGGACTACCGCTTTTGTTGGATACGCGATGCCTCAATGGTCATTAAAGTGGTCTCTGAATTGGGACATAAAAATATCGCAAGACGTTATTTAAAGTTCATCATCGAGTTGATACCCGATAAGGCCGAAAAGCTGCAGATCATGTATGGTATCAATAAGGAAAAGAAGCTGACCGAAATAACGTTGGACCATCTCGCGGGGTATAAAGGTTCAAAACCGGTGAGGGTCGGAAATGCCGCCTACCATCAAAAGCAGAACGATATCTACGGCATTTTGATGGATGTCATTTATGAACAAATTGTAAAATTCAGTATTGATATCGAAAATGGGGAAGACCTATGGGCCATCACCAAAGGTATTGTATGGATCGTCAGTAATAACTGGAAGGATGCGGATAAGGGGATTTGGGAGTTCAGGACCGAAGACCGACATTTTACGTTCTCTAAGGTGTTATGTTGGACCGCTTTGGATCGCGCCATTAAAGTCGCTGAAATGTTAGGTAAAAAACATAAGATTGAAAAATGGAAGCCGATCAGGGCGGAAATTTGGCAGGATATTTATGATAACGCGTGGAACGAAGAAGTTGGTGCATACACCCAATCCTATGGGTCTAAAGAATTGGATGCATCGGTGCTTTTAATGGAATCTTACGGTTGCGTTGGAGCGAAAGATGACCGGTATATCAGCACGGTTCATGCTATCGGGAGGGAATTGAACAATGACGGATTGTTATATCGGTATAAGAACGAGGATGATTTTGGACTACCATCCTCTTCCTTCACGGTATGTACTTTTTGGTACATCAACAGCTTGTTTAAGATAGGGGAACGCAAGAAAGCCCTGGAGTATTTCGAAAGATTATTGTCTTATAGTAATCATTTAGGTCTCTTTAGTGAAGACATTGATTTTAAGACGAAAAGATTGTTAGGAAACTTTCCACAAGCCTATTCTCATTTGGCACTTATCGAGTGTGCCATTAATTTTTCAAAGAAAGAAGGGGAAGAAGAGGTTTTGGAACATTTAAGGGAATAATTTTTCTAATATCATTTGATTACGGGAATTCCAATTTAAAATAAGGGGTACCAATCGATGTAGCAACTTATGGAATAAAATCGGTTTCAATAAGATTGGAAATAACAATTCCCCCTTTTGAAGGGGGCTAAGAGTAAGTAACTACTAAAGCTTTTCCTTAATGGAACTAGCAACTGCTTTAATCTTAGCCAACAACGTTTTAAAATGCTTCTCATTGGTAAAGGGATTCATTACCGTTACCCTTAAATAATGGGTACCGCGTAATTTGGTCTGAACGATGTAAAATTCGCCATCCTCTAAAAGGGTTTGGCGGATTTTTTCGTTGAGACCATTGTACTTATGTTCCTCAATTTCGTTTCCTATATATCGAAAACAGACAATGTTGGACATCGGCTCTACCGCCAACTCAAAACCTGCTTCGTTCTTAATAATCGTGGCGAACGCGGTTCCCATATCGTACAATTGGGTCACGTAGGCGTCAAAAACTTGCTCTCCATACATCTTGAGCATGGTGTACCAATGAATGCTCATCATGGTCTTGGTGCATTCAAATGTGCGTTTGCCGGAATTGTACCAATCCTCATGTTCAGATTCTGTCAATAGGTAATCCGCCTTTTGGCTAAACGTTGTATTGGCATGGATTCCATTTTTCAATAATAGGGCAGTGGTAATGGTAGGCATCATCATCATCTTATGGCCGTCTATAACCACGCTGTCCGCATTCTCAATCCCTTTTACGGTGTTCCTGTATTTCTTGGAGAATACACCCGCACCACCATGGGCACCGTCTACATGAAACCAAAGTTCATATTTTTTTGCAAAATTGGCGATCGCTTCCAAATCATCGAACATACCGGTCGAGGTAGACGGAGCGCTACCTATAATCGCAAAAATTTGAATGCCCTTGGCCCGTGCTTCCTGGTATTTTTCTTCCAAAAGAGAAGTGTTCATCTGAAAGTTTGCCGTTGCAGGAATTTTGATGATACCCTGCTCTCCCAAACCCATAATTTTAGCGGCCCTATCGACACAGTAATGTGCTTCCTCGCTTACAAGAATACCGATTGAGGAATGAAGACCCTTGTTCCAAATGTCTTCTTTTAAAATGGCCTTTCTAGCGGTTAACAGCGCTGTTAGATTGGCCAGCGTACCCCCAGAGGTAAGAAACCCTCTTGAAGTGGAATCATATCCTATCTTTTTGCAAATCAAATCAGTGACCACTCTTTCTATGGCACTCGGTGCCATACCCATTTCATAGACGGCCATTCCGTTATTGAGTAACGAACTGATCATTCCTGTGAGTGCGGTAATGGG
>JBARCC010000309.1:0-4661 GCA_049793635.1 Maribacter sp.
ATGACTACCATCCAAAATACATACCCTATATATTCCATAAACACCGCACGATTCTGATAGAGTGCAATCCCGATCAAAACAATAAAAAAGACCAAGGACACTGTTTTTAACATTTTCGCAAGCTTCAACGCCAGCTTGGGTCGTACATGCCTTATTGCCATTCCCACTACCAGTGGAATTCCCAAGAGAAGACTCACCAGTTTGAACATTTCTATGGGCGCTATGGAGATGTGTTCGATTAGCTTTGAACTTGGAACATACAGCATGGACCAAAAATGAAAATTCAATGGCGTACATAGAATGGCCAGTAAGGTCGACATTGCGGTAAGGCTTACCGACAGGGCCGTATTGGCTTTGGAAAGATGAGCTACAAAATTTGATATCGTACCCCCTGGACAAGCTGCGACCATAAACATGCCCAATGCGATACTGGCCATCGGTTCTACACACACCACTAGAAGATAGGTGATGGCCGGGAGTGCGATACATTGGCTACCTAGGCCCACGAGAATCGCCTTCGGACTTGACCATAACTGGTTGAAATCCTGAATTGATATTTCCAAGGCAACGCCGAACATTACGAGCCCCAGTACACTGTTGATCACCCATAGCGTATCGGTATCAAAGTGTATATGAACGGTATCTAAAAGAGATTCGGTCAATGTCTTATAAGATTTTTAATCCATTCGAGACCTGCATTTCGGGCTGAACCAAAATGACATCTTTCCCGTCAACAGCGCCTAAGATGAGACACTCGCTCATGAAGTTCGCAATTTGTTTTTTCGGAAAATTGACCACTGCAATTACCTGCTTGCCCAACAAATCCTCTTTTTTGTACTTTGTGGTTATCTGTGCTGAAGTTTTTTTTATACCCATATCAGGTCCAAAATCGATATGCAATCGGTACGCAGGGTTTCGAACCTCCGTAAAATCATGAACGGCAACGATGGTTCCGGTCCTCATGTCTATCTTCCCGAAATCGTCCCATGAAATAAGTGCACTCATCGAACGATTTTGAGTTTTTCTATCAATGCTTTGGAAACATTCCCTGAGTACATACCGTAGCCATCCACCAAAAGCCCCTTTTCACCATTAGAGGTTTCGATGACGTACAATATAGTATTATCCGCTGGATCGCTAATGCCCTCAAAACGATAGTGTTTGACGACTTCCAGTTCTGTGGCGCTATGTACACTTTTTCTGCTCTTATTTTCAACACCTGCATCGCAAAGGTTAAAATCTTCCGTAAAACCCTCTTTTTGTAACGCGGTAATCGCTTTTGAAAGCGACGTATATGAATTTTCCATTAGCTTTATTTATAAGGTTAAGAGACTGTTTTGAATAATCTCAATTATTGAATTTAAGGATTGTGCCTGCAAAATACAAGGTCTTTTTATTTCTTAACTTTATCCCGCTAAAAAAAGTTTGTATGTCGAGAACAGAAAGTAGTATGTTGGCGTTGGGCACTGTGGCCCCAGAATTCAGTTTAATGGACACGATAACTAAAAAAACGCTGAACCTGCATGCCCTTAAGGGAGACAAGGGTACGGTAATCATGTTCATTTGTAACCATTGCCCCTTCGTAATTCATGTAAATCCAGAAATTGTACGATTGGGGAAAGAGTATAAGGACAAAGGAATCGGCTTTATAGCCATATCAAGTAATGATATCGAAAACTATCCACAAGATGCACCACATTTGATGAACCTAAAAGCGAAACAAGAAGGATACCCCTTTCCGTATTTATTCGATGAGACCCAAGCGGTGGCAAGGAATTACAACGCGGCCTGTACGCCAGATTTCTATCTTTTCGATGAACGGTTACACCTTGTCTACAGGGGCCAGCTCGATGATTCCAGACCAGGGAACGGAAATCCCCTAGATGGCAAAGACCTAAGAAATGCAATGAATAGTCTTTTAAACGGCACAGCCGTACCCCAAGTTCAAAAGCCAAGTATCGGGTGCAATATTAAATGGAAAAAGGAGTAACCGTTTTCATACCCCTTTGTCAACGAATCTTCTTTCTTTTTAAATAATGCATATACCATGAACGATACCGCACATTTCGAACCTTTGACCCCAAGATGTTACGCCACCTACATAACTGTTGGCACTCAAGCCTACGACCAACACTACCAGCATTTATGGCCGGGCAACGACACATCCACCTACATTGAACATAGTTTTACCTTACCTGTATTGCTTGAGGAGGAAAAGGATAACAACACCTCATTATTTTTGATAAAAGTCAAGGATACCTGTATTGGAATATTGAAAATAACATATGACAAGCACATTCAGCATTTCAGCAAACGGGACGCTTTATATATTGATAAAATTTACATCCTAAAAGAATATACAGGAAAGGGGTTCGGTCATCAAACACTAGACTTTATAGAGGAACTTGCCCTAGAGAACGATAAGAAGGTCATTTTTTTGGAAGCGATGCAAAAAGGGCCCGCATTCCCCTTTTACATAGCGAATGGTTTTAACATCGGTGGTATTACTGAAATTCCGTTCGAAAATGCCATCCAAACGGAAAAACCAATGTTTACTATGATTAAAGAACTCAAATTTGTTGATGAAGTCACCAGCCTTTTCTAATGGCTAAATTCTCAATGTGCGCATAATGATGGTTGCTGTGCCAAGCATATTTGGCTAAATTTTCTGCGACCGAAACGTTGATATTCCCATCGGGGTGAATAAAGCATTTTTGAAAATCCTGTACGGAAAGCTGTTTTAAAAAGTACACCAATTTTGCATGTAGGGCACTTAAGTAATGTAGGGAAAGTGCGATCGGCGCATCCTTCGCATCGAGCATCAAGGCCCACTCCTTTTCATCATACGCTTTTATCAAGGGCCTATTCTCCGACAGTGCCCACTTGAAGCGTGTATAACTATGGTGGTGACTATCTGCCATATGGTGAATGACCTGCCTCACGGTCCAACCCTGATCCCTATAGGGAGTCTCAAGTTGCTCCTCTGAAAAACCCTCAACCAAATTGCGTAGCCGTGAGGGATGATTTTCCAGTACCGCAATCCAGGTACGAATGCGTTGCTCCGTAATTTCAGTAGGACTTTCAAACCGACCGATGGGATACTTCAATTTCTCCAATGCTTCCATGCCTTAAAAGTAGAAAATTTAATAGACTTTTAACCTTAAAAACATGTGTTTGGCTACATAATCTACTAATTTTATAGGATATTAAATCACTTTAAAAATACAAATATGTCAACAATACGATTAGGAGACAAAGCACCCGATTTTACGGCGGATAGTTCTATGGGAATTATCAATTTATATGATTATTTGGGAGATAGCTGGGGAATATTATTTTCACATCCCGCAGACTTTACTCCGGTCTGTACCACAGAATTGGGTACGGCCTCTAAATTCAAGGATGAATTCGACAAGCGAAACGTAAAAATGTTGGCACTCAGTGTAGATGGGGCGGCCTCACATGCCGAATGGATCAAAGATATCAATGAAGTACAGCATACCACGGTCAATTTTCCGATCATTGCCGATGAGGACAAGAAGGTTTCGGACCTTTACGATATGATTCATCCAAATGCAGACAATAACTTAACGGTTAGATCCGTTTTTATCATCGCTCCCGACAAAACCGTAAAACTGACCCTGACCTACCCAGCTTCAACCGGTAGAAATTTTTATGAATTGCTAAGGGTAATAGATTCGTTGCAACTCACAGCATATCATAAGGTCGCTACGCCGGCAAATTGGGAACATGGTAAAGATGTGGTAGTGAGTCCAGCAATTTCTACCAGCGACGCCAAAGAGATGTTCGCGAAAGGAGTTACCGAAATAAAACCATATTTGAGAATGACACCAGACCCTACTGCATAAGGTAGAAAAAGAGTTCACAGTCAATGCTTTAGAATTTTTTTTCATTCCTTAATTTAGGATTAAAAAATTTTAATTATTAAAGAATAAAATACTATATTTGCCCTTTAATTAATATTTAATTTTTTGTATTATGAGTAAAGGAACAGTAAAATTCTTCAATGATTCCAAAGGATATGGTTTCATCACTGAAGATGGTTCAAACGAAGATCATTTTGTACACATTTCTGGCTTAATCGATGAAGTTCGAGAAGGTGATGTTGTGGAATTTGAACTACAACAAGGTAAAAAAGGATTAAACGCCGTTAATGTGAAGGTAATTGACTAGGTAACGATTTAACTTTTTTATAGTATGAAACCCGAAACACTAGTTTCGGGTTTTTTTTATGCTTTTTAAAAAATTTAGCCCACCCTACGCAACCCTTTTTAAATTGTATCATCTATTAATAAAACAAACAACGGTTCCCCAACCTTATCCAAGTATTAATGACCACATTTTTGACCGTATTATTAGTTTTATTAGTAATAAACATTGCATTACTTATAAGTAGCTTGGTTACCCGTAAAAAGTAATCTTTTTTGCTGAGTTTATCTTTTAATCTGATTTGCCGGAGGTAAGTCAGGTCCTGTCGCCTTTTTCGAAGACCTATCAATATACCTAATGTTACTCGCGTTTACTAAATAGAAGAAATCCTGATTTTTAGACTAATATGTTACCAATAGCATCTAGCTGCCGTTTGAGCTAGGGTATGCAGATTAGTAAAAAAAACTTTGTGTTTTTCTAAAAAAAACACG
>JBARCC010000310.1:0-3330 GCA_049793635.1 Maribacter sp.
AATCTGCCCCAAAACCGATTCCCAAGGCAAAAACGTTCAGCACCAACCACCAAGGGGTTTTCGGCGGTAAATCCCTTACCTATACCGCTACGGCAAAAGAAACCTTCCTCAAAAATCAAGAAGGGGATTCCATCGCCACGTTCTGGTCGGTCGCCTACACCAAAACAGATAGGGGCGACGTTACCAAACGGCCGGTAACCTTTGTGTTCAACGGTGGTCCCGGTTCGGCTTCCATGTGGTTGCACATGGGGTTCTTTGGCCCTAAAATCGTTAAAGTGGATTCAGATGCCAAAAACGATGATGGTGCCGCTCCGTACACGCTGGCCACCAATGAACATGGTTTATTGGATGTGACCGATCTGGTGTTCATCGATCCCGTGGGTACGGGATACAGTCGATTGGTAGGAAAGGGAAAAGAGAAAGATTTTTACGGACTAAAAGAGGATGTTGCCTCGTTTGCCCAATTCATTCGCATTTGGATCACCGAAAACGAGCGCTGGTTCTCGCCGAAATACCTGGCGGGAGAAAGCTACGGGACCACCAGGGCTGCGGCTTTAGGTAAGGCGCTAGAAGGATCTGGACAAAACATGGCCTTAAACGGAATGATTCTGATTTCACAGGCTTTAGATTATGCCGGTTCCACCTCTGAGCCGCATAACATTACTTCGTTCATCACGTATCTGCCCAGTATGGCGGCAACGGCGTGGTATCATAAAAAAGCGGGACAAGGAACATCGCTTGAGACGTTTGTCCAAGAATGTAGGGATTTCAACTACACTACCTATATTCCCGCCCTCTACAAAGGAAGCCTGCTCACTACGGAAGAGAAAAATACGATCGCTGAAAAGCTAGCATATTTCACGGGACTGGATAAAACGTATATCCTACGCTCAGACCTGCGCATTTTATTGGAGCGTTTTCAAAAGCAATTATTATTGGATGAAGGCCTTGCCATCGGCCGGCTCGATGGCCGATTTATGGGTGATGAGGCCGATAAGGTTTCTGAGCGGCCGCATTTGGGAGATGCGGCCAGTTACCAAATAAGCGCCGCCTACACCGCTAGCCTTAACCATTATTTCGCTTCTGAACTGAAGGTGAAGATGGATGGGCCCTACATCACTTCCGGTGGTGGTTCGAACTGGCGCTGGCGAACCGTTCCTGACGAGGCCTATTGGGAGCCGATGCCCGTGAATACTGCGCCCGACCTTGGTGAGACCATGCGGAGGAATACCGCGATGAAGGTAATGGTGGCCAATGGGTATTACGACTTGATTACCCCATTTTTTGATGCGGAATATACTTTTGCCAGAAATGGTATCGTTGCCGATCGGGTACAGATGAAGTATTACGAAGCGGGACATATGATGTATGCCCATGAACCCGATTTCGTTCAACTTTCCAAAGACATACGTGCTTTCTTAACAGCCGAATAAAATGTGTAAAGTACCGATTACATTGCTCCTTTTGGTATGGGTCTTATGCTGTTCCGCACAGAAGAGCGAACCATCTTTTGCCATGAGCAAAAATAAGGAGGTAAACGATGCAAGGAAAGGGGTTTCGCTTATCGTACTGGGTACCGTGCAAGATGCAGGTGCTCCCCATATTGCTTGTCAAAAGGCCTGTTGTGCACTCCTGTTCGAAAAATCGGATACCACTAAAAATGTGGTTTCGTTAGGCTTGGTAGATGCGGATGCCCAAACAACGTATCTAGTAGATGCCACTCCCGATATCACGCAGCAATTGCATGATGTAAAAAACAGCACGGGTTGGGCGAAAGGGGATATCCCCAGCGGGATATTCCTGACCCATGCGCACATAGGCCACTATTCTGGTTTGATGTATTTGGGCAAGGAGGCGACGAATACGTCCAACCTCCCCGTCTATGCCATGCCTAAAATGAAACGTTTTTTGGAACAAAACGGACCTTGGAGTCAATTGGTTTCTGATGAAAATATAGTGATCATCCCCATGCTCAATGAACAAAAGGTCGTGTTGAGCAGAAATCTAACGTTGATACCCATCACCGTTCCGCACCGTGACGAATTTTCTGAAACAGTAGGTTATCGCATTATAGGTCCGCAGAAATCGGTGCTTTTTGTTCCGGATATCGACAAATGGAGTAGATGGGGGAAAGATATCCTGGAAGAAATCAAACAGGTCGATTATGCGTTTTTGGACGCCACGTTTTACGACAGTGAAGAAATCAATACTCGCGACATGGCCGAAATTCCACATCCGTTCGTGGTCGAAAGTATGGCCTTGTTTAAAACCTTGTCAACATCGGATAGGCAGAAAATCCATTTTATACATGTTAACCATACCAACCCTTTGTTAGATCCCGATAGTGCGGCGACCAAATCAATTTTGGAAAACGGTTTTTCCATTGCGCGCAAAGGAATGGTGTTTCAATTATAGCACTCTTGGATAAAAAACTACGGGACCATATTTCCTATCTACTCTGTGTGAATCTCCTGAATGTCAAACGGATATCCGGTGGAGATACTTCAGAGGTGTATCTGCTGCATACAGAGACCGAGCGTTTTGTGTGTAAACTACATGATGGTCCCTCTGCCTTTGAAATGTTCCAAGCCGAAAAAGAAGGGTTGGCGGCCATTAGACAAACGAAAACCATTGCGACCCCAAAACCCTTTTGTTGTGAGGAGTTGGAACAGGGGGCTTTCCTCATCATGGAGTATATTGAACCCAAACTCCCGGATGCTAAGGCTATGGAACTTTTGGGCCATCACCTGGCGGCCATGCACAACACGGCAACCTCAACGGCGTGGGGGTGGGATGCCCCTAATTTCATAGGCCCTTTGCCGCAATCCAACACGAAGTGTTCTAGCTGGGCAACCTTTTACGCTACAGAACGATTACTGCCCCAACTCAGATTAGCCCATAGGCATCACCTTCTTTCTTCGCAGGAGGTACCTTCCGAGGCAAAGATTATAGAACGATGCGCCGCGTTATGTTCAGAAGTGACCCCCACACTTCTGCATGGAGATCTATGGAGCGGTAATTTTTTGATTGGTAAGAACGGCACCCCTTATCTCATCGATCCGGCCGTGTACTATGGGCATGCTGAAGTGGATCTTTCCATGACCCGATTATTCGGTGGTTTTTCAAGCGGTTTTTATAATGCGTATAGGGAACATATCCCCGTTCCAGAACAGGAGCAGGAGCTTTGCGACCTTTACCAACTGTATTACCTACTCGTCCATTTAAACCTTTTTGGGGCATCGTACCGGCAGCAAGTCCTAGTGATCCTAAAACTGTATTTTTAATGGGATTGGTTCGGTAACCTAAAAATTTTTAAGGGGGTTTATATTG
>JBARCC010000311.1:0-1765 GCA_049793635.1 Maribacter sp.
TCAATACCGCTTTGAAAACGATGTATTCGCGGAATAAGTTCCTTCAAAACGGAATTCAGAGCATTGCACCGCCGACCGATATTACCGAGCAATTATCCCGTGGGCTGCCCATACGTATTGAAGATGGTAAGAACGGAATATTCTTGCCGACCACTATCCGGAAGGATTATGTGATTTTGTCACCCTATCTTGCCGTGAGCAATGACCGGAACCGAGTTTATTTTTCAACGGAAGAATTCCGTTCCCTACTTGGGGAAAAATCGATCACTCCTTTTGCCGAAACTAAAATTGGTTTATCACTTGGAACCTTCAATGACAAACTATTCTTAAAAGCGACGGCGGGAGAAAATTATGAGGGCACTCTCAAACAATGGACTGCGCTTGACGATTTTTTGAACTCCAAAAACATTTCCAAACTTCTGAAATATAGGATCGTAAACGATGTAATCAAGAAGAAGGACTTTTTCGTCATGACGGATGACATTCCCATTCAAAGTACGAAAACGGTACTAACAATCAATAAACATTATGGTTCCAACAAGACATTTTACGCCTTGATGAAAAATGGACGCAGGCCAAAGCTGGAAGCTTATAGACCGATTGCATCGCTAAAGGATAATTATCCTCATTATTATGCACTATATAGGGCATCTCGCGAACGTACCATTCAATCGGAAACTGCAAGGTCGCACAAACAAAAAGCTTTTAAAATCTCAATTTAAACCTATGTTATTTGAAATCAAAATTACCGGCACGGTAGGGCATATTATGCTGAACGATATTGTTTATATGGATAGTATCACGGATTTAATGGACATATCTACCGATATGGTAATCCACGACTCCGAAGACACGGATGAAAAGAACTTTAGGTTCACCATCCTATCCGAAAAAGAATGTCATATCGATTACCGTTTCGCCGAATTGAGCTCTGTAATGGTTTTCAAGAATATGCTGTACGACCGTCTTATCGAGCTTAACAGTCCCCTAGCAAGTCGAGAAACTGATTTGGAATTAACTTATAAATCAAAGGAACCTTTATAAAATCAATACAATGACACAAGAAGAACTTTTACTTACCGATAGCGTTATCGCTTTCCGAGCGGAACATTTTGAAACCATCAAGAATTGGGAACGTCAACTCGCCATGGACGAATGTGCCGCCGACCTTCATTTTTGCTATTACGCCTTGGAGGAATACCCCAACCTGATCGCACATCTTGACGCTGCTGAATACCGACTGGATTTCGCCATCAATGCCCATATCCTTCATGCCCGATTACAAGAACAGTTTCTCGACGATGGGCATACCGGGCCGATTGCCCTTGAACATGCCAACAACGAACTGTTGAAAATCTATAGTGCGCTCAACGACAAAGAGCCCGTAGGACGGGCAGCCATTGTAAAAACCCTTCAATAATTCGCGATGCAGAATGATATTTTGACGCGCATTCTTGATACGATAAAAGCTGCCAATCCCGGTAATTTTTATATCAATAATGGTGGCTTGGCAAAATTGGGGCAGCTCTTATTCTATCCTCCGAAGGGAAAGGAAAACTTAGGTCATGAGCTGTTACAAACTATCGAAAAAGCATTTCCGGAAACCTCGAAAGAAATTCTCGATTCCCTGAAACGATACCATCTGACGAGTTATTATACGCCAAAAGAGCTAATCGAGTATAAAATCAATCTGCTGAAAAAAAATGGTTTTGAACCAAAGACCATTTTGGAACCATCAGCGGGCAATGGGGCGTATGTTCAGCAG
>JBARCC010000312.1:0-7079 GCA_049793635.1 Maribacter sp.
AGGAAGTGGCACTGGCCAATGAACATTTCGCGAAATGGGAAAAAATCAAACAATTCCGTTTGACTAAAGATGTTTGGAGTATCGATGCCGGTCACCTCACTCCTACCATGAAATTGAGAAGAAAAATCATAAAGGAAAAATACATGGACCTTTATGAAGATATCTATACCCATATCTAACTGCTTACACGATTAGAGTAAATAGTATAGTATTAGTAACGTTTTTTTGATTCGAAATCGAATAGGTATTACGGTACGCTGGGCAACTCAAAGTTCAGAGTTGTGGTGCTATTTTTCTTGAGAGGTATACAATAACAATCGAATATCGATTATACCCCAGAAATACTGCCGTCTACGCCGTCTGTTTTATGATCAAGAACGTTGGATACTGAAAACCAGTACCACACCTGTGGTGGCCACAAAATCCACTTCACCATTAATCTAAAAAATTTAAATTTATTATGCATGCATAATAAATTTGAGTATATTTGGAAGACTTCAAATTTGTTTCAATGAAAGAAATTACCATCGATTATGCCTTACGTGCCACCTGGCAAGCGGTCGCAAGAATGTATAATGAAGAAGCAAAGGATTTTGATTCTACGATGGCGGTGGGTTTTACTTTATTGAGCATCGACCCTAAAACAGGAACTCCTTCCACAGCGCTTGGCCCTAAAATGGGCATGGAAGCGACGAGTTTATCAAGGATTTTGAAAAGTATGGAGGAAAAGGGTTTGATAGAACGTAAACCGAATCCTAATGATGGTAGAGGTGTGATCATTCATCTAACGGCATTCGGACTCGAGAAAAGAACGGATTCTAAAAATACCGTACTACGTTTCAACGAATCGGTCAGGGCATCTGTTTCGGATGAAAAATTAGCCGGATTCTTTGAAGTAACGGACATCATCAATAAACTTATCTCCGATAAAAAAATATATTCAAAAGACATATCGAATCATTAATTCAGTACTAAGAAAATGAATAGACATATTAAAAAAATAGCCGTTGTAGGTTCCGGAATCATGGGTAGCGGAATCGCTTGCCATTTTGCCAATATTGGCGTTGAAGTACTATTGTTGGACATCGTCCCTAGAGAACTTAACGATACCGAAAAAGCAAAGGGGTTGACCTTAAAGGATGCTGCTGTTCGTAACCGTTTGGTAAACGATTCTTTAATGGCGGCGTTAAAATCAAAACCATCGCCCATCTACCATCAAGATTTTGCAAAAAGGATAACCACCGGGAATCTTGAAGATGATATTTCTAAAGTATCCAAAGTAGATTGGATTATTGAGGTCGTCGTGGAACGATTGGATATCAAAAAGAAGGTCTTCGAAAATTTGGAGAAGCATAGAACACCCGGTACCCTGATTACATCTAACACTTCTGGAATTCCTATTCACTTTATGAGTGAAGGCAGAAGTGACGATTTTCAAAAGCACTTTTGTGGAACACATTTTTTCAATCCTGCCAGGTATCTGAAGTTGTTCGAAATCATACCCGGACCCAAAACGTCGCAGGATGTATTGGATTTCCTCAACGGATATGGAGAACAGTTCCTAGGAAAAACATCCGTGGTTGCAAAAGATACACCGGCGTTTATCGGAAACCGTATCGGTATTTTCAGCATTCAGAGCCTTTTCCACATGGTAAAGGAAATGGGAATGACGGTGGAAGAAGTCGATAAATTGACAGGACCCGTCATAGGCCGTCCAAAATCGGCAACCTTCAGAACGGTTGATGTGGTTGGCTTGGACACCTTAGTGCACGTCGCTAACGGAATCTCGGAAAATTGTAAGGAAGATGAAAGACATGATCTGTTTGCGCTTCCTCCCTTTATTTCCACCATGATGGAACATAAATGGTTGGGCAGTAAAACGGGACAGGGTTTTTATAAAAAATCCCAAGACGCCAAAGGAAATACTGAAATCCTGACCTTGGATTTGGACACCATGGACTATCGGTCCAAGAAGAGTGCCAAATTCGCTACGCTAGAAGATACCAAGACCATTGACAAAGTAGTGGATCGGTTTTCCGTTTTAACCGGTGGAAAAGATAAGGCGGGTGAATTTTACAGAAAGAGCTTTGGACATTTGTTCGCTTATGTATCGCACCGTATACCAGAAATAACCGATGCGCTTTATAAAATAGACGATGCCATGAAAGCCGGTTTCGGCTGGGAACACGGTCCCTTTCAAATATGGGACGCCGTAGGGCTCGATAAAGGTTTGGAATTCATTAAAGCTGAGGATCAAGAAGCAGCAAAATGGGTATCGGAAATGAAATCTGCAGGAATTGATTCTTTTTATACGGTAAAAGAGGGTGCAACATACTTCTATGACATCCCGTCCAAAAAGATGATCAAAATTCCTGGACAAGATGCGTTTATCATCCTAGATAATATTAGAACATCAAAAGAGGTCTTTAAAAATAGCGGTGTCGTTATTGAAGATTTAGGTGACGGAATCCTTAATTGTGAATTCCAATCTAAAATGAACACGATTGGCGCGGATGTGCTAACAGGGCTGAATAAAGCCATAGATCTCGCCGAAAAAGATTTTCAAGGTTTGGTCGTCGGAAACCAAGCGGCCAATTTTTCTGTGGGTGCCAATATTGGCATGATTTTCATGATGGCCGTGGAGCAGGAATATGATGAGTTGAACATGGCGATAAAAATGTTCCAGGATACTATGATGCGCATGCGGTATTCAAGCATCCCAACAGTTTCAGCTCCCCATGGGATGACCTTGGGCGGTGGATGCGAATTATCCTTACATGCCGATAAAGTAGTCGCCGCGGCAGAAACCTACATGGGGTTAGTAGAATTTGGAGTAGGTGTTATCCCTGGTGGTGGTGGTTCCAAAGAATTGGCAATGAGGGCGTCCGACTCGTTTAGAAAGGGAGACGTTGAGTTAAACGTGCTGCAGGAATATTTCCTTACCATCGGCATGGCCAAAGTATCCACATCGGCCTATGAAGCTTTTGATATGGGACTTCTTCAAAAAGGAAAAGATATTGTGGTCGTTAATAAGGACCGACAGATTGCCACGGCAAAAGCACATGCACTATTGATGGCTGAAGCGGGATATACTCAACCTCCGGCACGTAACGATATAAAAGTATTAGGAAAACAAGCGTTGGGCATGTTCTTAGTTGGAACGGATTCGATGGAGGCTAGTCACTACATTAGCGAGCACGATAAGAAAATAGCCAATAAACTGGCGTACGTAATGGCTGGTGGAGATTTGTCCGAACCAACCCTAGTATCGGAACGGTATTTATTGGACCTTGAACGAGAAGCATTTCTTTCGCTCTGTACAGAACGAAAGACCTTGGAACGGATTCAGCATATGTTGAAAACGGGGAAGCCGCTTAGGAATTAGATAAGAGATATTAGACTTTAGATGGAAATAGATGCATAATTTTCAAGAATTAATTATTTGGAAAAAAGCTATGAAAATAGCGGAGGAAGTCTATATAATTACCGAAAAGTTCCCGAAGGAAGAACGCTTTGGTTTGACTAGTCAAATAAGAAGGAGTGCCATATCAATTCCATCAAATATTTCTGAAGGTGCTGGAAGAAATAACGATAATGAATTTAGGCACTTTTTGGGAATATCAAACGGATCATCAAGCGAACTACTCACTCAACTTTTTCTTTCTAGCAGATTGGGCTTGATAGAAGAAACAGAAACTACCCCGATAATCGAACAATTAATTGAAGTGCAAAAAATGAATCATTCATTAATCAAAAAATTTACGAAGTGAAATATCTTTTATCTCACGTCTAACATCCAAAATCTAACATATGAAAACAGCATATATAGTTAAAGCATACAGAACCGCAGTGGGTAAAGCACCCAAAGGTGTATTCCGTTTTAAGCGAACAGATGAATTGGCAGCGGAAACCATTTCATATATGATGAAAGAACTGCCCAATTTTGACAAAAAACGTATCGATGATGTCATCGTAGGTAATGCAATGCCAGAAGGCTCGCAAGGGTTGAATATGGCGCGTCTAATCTCTTTGATGGGGTTGGACATCGTAGACGTACCCGGCGTCACCGTCAACCGTTTTTGTTCCTCAGGGATTGAAACCATAGGAATCGCAACGGCAAAAATTCAGTCCGGAATGGCAGACTGTATCATTGCGGGAGGAGCGGAAAGCATGAGTTCCGTACCCATGACCGGGTATAAGACCGAATTGAACTATGACGTGGTCAAAGCGGGCCATGAGGACTATTACTGGGGAATGGGAAATACTGCGGAAGCCGTAGCCAATGAGTATAAAGTTTCTCGTGAGGACCAAGACGAATTTGCCTATCATTCACACATGAAAGCATTGAAGGCCCAGGCTGAAAATCGCTTTCAAGACCAAATCGTACCCATTGAAGTCGAGGAAACGTACGTAGGAAAAGATGGCAAGAAAGCAACCAAAAAGTATACCGTCACCAAAGACGAAGGGCCTAGAGCTGGGACATCGGTAGAAGTATTGAACAAGCTAAGACCTGTTTTCGCCGCCGGTGGAAGTGTTACTGCCGGAAATTCTTCGCAAATGAGCGATGGTGCCGCGTTCGTAATGATCATGAGCGAGGAAATGGTAAAGGAACTAAACCTGGAACCCATTGCACGCTTGGTGAATTATGCCGCTGCAGGGGTACCTCCAAGAATTATGGGAATCGGTCCCGTAGCCGCAGTTCCAAAAGCATTAAAGCAAGCCGGATTAAAACAGGATGATATTAAGCTCATAGAATTGAACGAAGCGTTTGCTTCGCAATCGTTAGCTGTTATCAGAGAACTCGGTCTGAATAAGGATATTGTAAACGTAAATGGGGGAGCTATTGCCTTAGGACATCCATTAGGATGTACAGGGGCTAAATTATCCGTTCAACTTTTTGATGAAATGCGCAAGCAAAACATGAAAGGACAATATGGTATGGTAACTATGTGTGTTGGAACCGGACAAGGAGCAGCGGGGATATTTGAATTTTTGAACTAAACGCCCCCTAACCCCCAAAGGGGGAACATTACTCAGACTGATCACTAGTTATGTTAAAATTGAAAAATAGTATTAATATATAAAACCCTATTACCCCTAATAGGAATTCCCCCCTTGGGGGTTAAGGGGCTTAGACTATGGAAACATTAGAAAAAAAAGAACTACTACGAGGAGGGCAATTCCTAGTAAAAGAGACCAATTGCGAAGATATCTTCACCTTAGAGGATTTAAATGAGGAGCAGCGCATGATGCGTGAAAGCACCAAAGAATTCGTAAACCGCGAAATATGGGCGCATTGGGAGCGCTTTGAGAAAAAAGACTACGCATTTACCGAAGAATGCATGCGAAAAGCAGGTGAACTCGGGCTTTTAGGCGTTGCCGTTCCCGAGGCGTACGGCGGACTTGGAATGGGCTTCGTTTCTACCATGTTGGTCTGTGACTACATATCTGGTGCTACAGGCTCCTTTAGTACGGCTTTTGGTGCGCATACCGGTATCGGAACCTTACCCATCACGTTGTACGGAACAGAAGAGCAAAAGAAAAAATATGTTCCCAAATTAGCGACGGGCGAGTGGTTTGGAGCATATTGCTTGACAGAACCAGGTGCAGGTTCAGACGCCAATTCCGGAAAGACCAAAGCGGTGCTTTCAGAAGACGGGAAGCATTACTCCATCACAGGACAAAAAATGTGGATATCCAATGCTGGTTTCTGCAGCATGTTCATCGTTTTTGCGCGTATTGAAGATGACAAAAACATAACGGGATTCATCGTTGAAAACGATGCCAAAAATGGCATTACCATGGGTGATGAAGAGAAGAAGTTGGGCATCCACTCCTCCTCTACCCGCCAGGTATTCTTTAATGACACCAAAGTACCTGTAGAGAATATGTTATCCACGAGAGGCAACGGATTCAAGATTGCCATGAATGCCTTGAACGTAGGGCGTATTAAACTCGCAGCCGCGTGTTTGGATGCACAGCGTCGGGTAATCAACGAGGCTACAAAATACGCCAACGAGCGCGTTCAATTTAAAACTCCGATTATTAATTTTGGTGCCATCAAGGGAAAAATTGCCGATATGGCTACCAATTGCTATGTTGGGGAATCCGCAAGTTATAGGGCGGCCAAAAATATCGAAGACCGCATCACGATCCGTGAATCCGAAGGCAATACGCATCAAGAAGCAGAACTGAAAGGTGTTGAGGAATATGCCATTGAATGTTCTATTTTAAAGGTTGCCGTTTCCGAGCATTGCCAAGAAACATCCGACGAAGGAATACAAATTTTCGGCGGGATGGGCTTCAGTGCCGATACCCCAATGGAATCGGCTTGGAGAGATACCCGTATTGCCCGTATTTATGAAGGCACCAATGAAATCAACAGAATGTTGGCCGTGGGTATGCTCGTAAAGAAAGGGTTGAAGGGCCACGTAGATTTATTAGGCCCTGCCACAGCGGTTGGCGAGGAATTAATGGGAATCCCTTCTTTTGACAGTCCTGATTATTCAGAACTATTCGCTGAGGAAAAAGACCTATTGAAAAGATTGAAAAAAATATTCTTGATGGTGGCCGGATCAGCGGTTCAAAAATTTGGGGCAGAATTGGAAAAGCACCAACAATTAATGTTGGCCGCCTCTGATATCTTGATTCAAGTATACATGGCAGAATCGGCTATTTTGAGAACGGAGAAAAACGCTAAACGTTCGGGGGAAGATTCACAAAGCATACAAATTGCAATGTCTAGACTTAATCTGTACAAAGCGGTGGATATTGTCACGAAAAAAGGAAAAGAGGCCATTGTTTCCTTTGCGGAAGGCGATGAGCAACGCATGATGCTGATGGGCTTAAAGCGCTTTACGAAATACACCAATTACCCTAATGTAGTGGCGTTGCGCACCAAAATTGCGGATAAAGTAGCTGCGGATAACGGATATACTTTTGACTAACTCAGATGACCATTGGCCATAAGGCAACGTAAAAGCCGCTCCATATTGGAGCGGCTTTTTTATTTGTCCGATGTGGCTCCAAAAATCAGTAAATTTGATAAAATATTTTAAAAATGTCGAATTCCAATTTTC
>JBARCC010000313.1:0-3287 GCA_049793635.1 Maribacter sp.
TCAGCAAGGCGCTCAAGACGACCCCAAGGCTTACACTTGGGTTCAGGAACATATCTACCGGGCCAACGGCATCCAGCAACAGGTTGATACCATAAATGCTCAGTGCCCCGAAAATGATGCCCACCATACCTGAAATGATGGTCAGGAAGATGGACTCCATTAAAATCTGAAGTCGTATCGACCAAGGGTTTTCCCCCAGAGCCCTACGAATTCCTATTTCTTTGGTGCGCTCTTTGATAACGATGAGCATGATATTGCTGACCCCGATGATCCCGGAAAGAAGCACTAAGATACCTACGAAGTATGCAATGAATTTTAAGGCACCGAACAGACTTTCCACTCGGTTATATTCTTCAAAAAGGTCGAAGAAGCCAATGGCCCGTTCATCATCAGGATGTACTTTTCGACTCTGTTTTACCGTTCCCACGATTTTTTTGGTAAGGTTACTGATCGATTTTCCATCCTTTGCAGTGATGGCCATCCACCCGACATTGTCTGACGTGTTGTACGCCTGGGCGAAACTGGTAAAGGGCATGAATAATTCGCGTTCGCTATTTTCACCACCCCCATTACTTGTTTTTTCCTTATACGTACCAACGACCATAAAATTGACCCCGTTGATTCTCACATAGGTTCCAAGTACGTCTTCGTCCTTTTCGTAAAGATCTTGCCGAATGCCATCACCGATGACCACTACCTTTTTTTTCTGTTGAATATCGTTATAATTGAAAAAGCGACCCGCCGCCACATAGATGGGATTTTGTTCGATAATTTCAGGATAATCCCCAAAAACCCGGTATTGCCCGCTTTCGGTGCCGCGTATCACGTTATCCCCTTCAGAGGGTCTTAAACTATTTCTGGGTGAGATGATGCGAAGTTCGGGAACGTTCTTTCTTAGCAATTCGACATCCCCTAGCTTAAACTGAAACGTACGCCCCTCGGGAAGCCCCTCATAGGCCATAGAGGTGGTCTCTGTCCATAAAAACATGGTATTTGTTGCGACCCCATTGAAATTCAACCGAATGCCGTTCTCCAAGCCTTTACCGGCCGCCAATAAAATAATGAGAATGAAAATTCCCCATCCCACCCCAAAGGCCGTCGCGATGGTTCTGAGCATATTGCTTGAGAGCACTTCCAGAATTTCTATCCAACGGTCTTTACTAAACATGAATTTTTTTGTTTTTAAGAGGGCAATTGAACCAAGGCTTTATCATTATTCATCACGCAACGCTTCGATCACTTGTACTTTGACCGCTTTCCACGCAGGAAAAAATCCGGCCAAGGTACCTGCTACGATCAATAGAAAAACGGTAGACAGTGCGATATTAAAATCTACGGATGGATTAAGGATATAATCTACCTTGATATGCGGGCCCACGAATTCCAAAAGACCCATGCTAAAGATCAGGCCGGTAAAGCCTGCTATTGCCGTTACGAAAATAGCTTCATGCATGATCATTCCTATAATCGACCAAGGTTTGGCGCCCAAGGCTTTTCGGATTCCGATTTCGCGGGTACGCTCCTTCACCACGATCAACATGATGTTGCTCACACTCACCACGCCGGCGATAATGGTAAAGAAGCCTACCGCCCAAAAGAAAATCTCTATGCCCAGGCCCAGCATATAATAGCGTTTCGCCTCCTGTATCGGATTCCAAATATGGATCGCACGTTCGTCTTCGGGCGCAACACCGTGTGCCTGTTTCAAATAGCGCAAGAGTTCAGCGGTAAATTGTTCGTTTTTGGCTATCGTTTCGTCGAAAGAAGCCATTTCAGGAAGCATAAAATTTAAGTTATTGATTTTGTCAGCTCCATTGAACGCAAGTTGCGCCGTGGAAATAGGAATGAAGATACGCTCTTCTTCATTTTCGTTCTTCCCATGTTCCCCGAACACCCCAACAATCCTGAAACCCGCCCCTGAAATGGTAATATATTCCCCTACGGGAGATGCAACCCCTTTAAAGACCTCCCTTTTAATCTTATTACTGATAACGGCTACTTTGGCGTTCTGCCGCACATCTGTCTCATTGATGTATCGCCCCTCAGATAGAAACTCATTCTCAATAGTCTGCAAGTCTGCGTTAGTCCCGACTACATTATAGACCAAAAGATCATTATTATAAACCACCTGTACCTCTTGTGGGAAATAAAGAAGGGATGCCTTTACAAAATCGGCATCCATTGATTTTGTGATGGTGTTGTAGTTTTCGTTTCTAAGTTGAATGCTGCGGCCCGGATTCAAGCCCTTGTATTCCATGGTAGTCTTTCGTGGCCAGACCCAGATGCTGGTGGCGGCATCTTCCTTGAACTCCTCGGCAATACCGTTTTGCATTCCCTGACCAAAACCCAGTAAAATCACCAAGATGAAAATTCCCGAAGCCACGGAAAGACCCGTTAAAAACGTGCGCAGTTTATTCTTGCGGATGGTATCGAAAATTTCTTGCCAACGTTCTATATCGAACATTTGATGGATTGGTTTGATGATTGATGAATGCAATATAGCTATCGCACGACCATAAGACTGCCCAATGTATAAAATGTTACAGTTGTAAATGTTAAAGTTTGAAATGCTAGGAACGCATTTTTCTATACACAAAATAAAATAGTCCGGCCACCAGTACATAAGGGACCGCCATGAGATACACAATACCGTTATTGATGCCCTCTGCAGTATTCCCTGAGGATTCACTTTCCAGCACGGCCCGGCACATGGCACACTGCGCATCGGCAACCGATGGCATTAGCATCATGATGGTAAATACGAGCCCTAAAAAAAGGTTTCTATTAATGTACATAGTAGGGAGATATCATTACATAAACAATTACGCCGGTAATGGCCACGTACAACCAAATCGGAAACGTATACTTGGCCAATGCCCTATGTTCTTCGTATTTATTCAAATATGCTTTTGCGTACGTTCGCAGCACCAAAGGAATAATGACAATACTAAGAATGATGTGGCTTATTAAAATAAAGTAATAAAGGTACCTAAGCATGCCCGTACCACCATAAGAAGTAGAATCTGAGGTCATGTGATAGGCGATATACATGAGTAGAAATAAGAGGGATAGAAAAATATTCGTCGTCATCAAACGTTGATGTAGTTGTTTATTTCCGTTTTTTATGGCCCACACGGCAATGACCAATAATACCGCGGTCAAACCATTTACGGTGGCGTAAATGGGAGGTAAAAAGGATAGTGAAGCTACATTCGGTATTTTAACATTGAACAATAAGGCGACCACCACCGGTACTACAATCGATATTATCGCAATGATTTTATTAA
>JBARCC010000314.1:0-4303 GCA_049793635.1 Maribacter sp.
TCATGATATTGTTTATTAATATTTATCAACGATGGAGAAGGAAGTGCACTTTCGGTGGGTATATTGAGGATTTCTACCCACAGCAACTAATTTAGCAAAAAATGAAATATCATACAAATACGAGCTCCTTCTTAGAGCGCTAATGTAATTTCCGCCGACCATTAGAAATCGTATCATTAATTACGTATGAGTAAGAGTTCCCCTTTGGGGGATAGGGGCTTTTTACCCCAAAATCATCCCCGCAATGGTAGCGGACAATAAAGAGGCCAAGGAACCACCAAGAACGGCTTTCATTCCAAATTCGGATAAGGTTTTACGTTGTCCGGGAGCTAAGGAACCAATGCCTCCGATTTGAATACCGATGGAGGCAAAGTTGGCGAAACCGCACAGCATGTAGGTGGCCATAATTACCGATTTGTTGAATTTGAGGTGGGGTAAGGTCGCGATATCCTTAAGTTCGGCCAATTGTATGTAGCCAACAAATTCGCTGGCCACCAGTTTGATGCCGAGTAGTTGTCCCATGAGCATAATGTCTTCATTCGCCACACCGATGAGCCACATTAGCGGCGCGAAAATAGTCCCCAATATCGCCTCTAACGAAAACTTTTGATAGCTGGTGTTTTCTGCAATCCACGAATTTAGACTGGTAATATCACCTGTCCATTCCAAAATACCGTTGACCATGGCGATAATGGCCACGAAGACCAAGAGCATGGCACCGACATTGACCGCCAATTTTAAGCCCTCCGTAGTGCCGTTGGCAATGGCGTCCAGGATATTGGAGCCGATTTTTTCTGAGGAAACCTGTATGTCGGTACTCACTTTTTCGGTCTGTGGATAGAGTATTTTTGAAATTACAATAGCGCCAGGTGCCGCCATTACGGATGCCGCAAGAAGGTGTTTTGCGAACACCAATTGTAAGAGTTCGTCTTCCCCGCCTAAAAACCCGATGTATGCCGCCAAAACCGCACCGGCCACGGTGGCCATACCGCCGATCATGACCAACAAGATTTCCGAGCGGGTCATTTTCTCGAGGTACGCTTTGATCAATAATGGGGCTTCGGTCTGACCCAGAAAAATATTTCCGGCCACGGATAGGCTTTCGGGGCCTGATATTCCGAGACTTTTGGAGAGTAGCCACGCTAATCCCTTGACCACTTTCTGGATCACTCCCAAATAGAATAACAAAGAGGTGAGTGCAGAGAAAAATATAATGGTGGGTAATACTTGGAACGCAAATATGTATCCAAAGGTATTGGTGTCGACTACAAGACCTTCAAAAAGGAATTTACTACCGGCCCGAGTGAATTCCAGAATGCTCACGAATACGCGTCCTATTTGCTCAAAGACCAATTGAAAAAAAGGGACTTTAAGCACACCTATGGCAATGATCAATTGCAGGCCCAGGCCTACTCCTACGGTTTTCCAATTGATCGCTTTTCGATTAGAACTGAACAAAAAGGCAAGCAGCAATAGTACGAACATCCCTAAAATACCCCTTCCAAAACTATTCAATGAAAACCCTTCGTTAGCAAACATGTCCATTACGTTGGCAATTTCTACATCTTGCAATAACGTAGTTTCTGATTTATGTTGAATGGATGGTGGGGGGGTGTTGTCTTGGGCAAATGTAAATGAAGTATATAACAATGTAAGAAATAGGAACCATTTGCCCTTTATCATAAGTCCTATATATTGGTTAATTTCGTTTGGAAATTTCGTCCCTTAACTTTGCGGCCTTTTCGTAGTCTTCATTGGTGACCGCTTTTTTCAATTCTATTTCAAGCTCATCGATGGTGAGTTCGGTGTAACCATCGGAGGCACCCGATTCTATTTCAATGGTTTCGCCCTCCTGTAGAATTTCATCGACCATGATGCTATCATCATTATCCTTTTTTTCCTTGTCCTTTGCAGAGAACTTTAGGAATATTCCGGCTTTGTCCAATATCGTTTTATAGGTGAATATGGGTGCATTGAAGCGCAAGGCCAAGGCAATGGCATCGCTCGTTCGTGCGTCTATAATTTCTTCGATACCGTCACGTTCACAGATAATACTCGAATAGAAGACACCATCGACCAGTTTATGGATGATGACCTGCTTGATGACAATATCGAACCTATCGGAAAAATTTTTAAAAAGGTCATGGGTCAATGGGCGTGGTGGCTTTATTTCTTTTTCCAAAGCGATAGCGATAGATTGGGCCTCGAACGCACCGATGACTATAGGAAGTTTTCTGTCACCTTCCACCTCGTTCAAAATCAGTGCATAGGCACCGTTTTGTGTTTGGCTATACGAAATGCCTTTTATTTTTAACCGTACTAAACTCATATGTTTATTAACTAAAAAGGGCTGTTCAAATACTTGGGGCTCCAACTACTTGAACAGCCCTTTTGGGGGCACAAAATAACAAAAATTTAGCCGTTTTGGGCTTTAAAAACCTTTAATTTTTCGATGAGTTGTGGAACTACCTCAAAGGCATCGCCAACGATACCATAATCGGCAGCCTTAAAGAACGGCGCTTCTGGGTCGTTATTGATCACTACTTTGGTTTTGGAAGAGCTAACGCCCGCCAAGTGCTGTATGGCACCGGAAATACCTATGGCAATGTACAGGTTACTGGCGACCGGTTTTCCGGTCTGGCCCACATGCTCCCCGTGGGGTCTCCAACCTAAATCGGATACCGGCTTTGAACACGCCGTGGCAGCGCCCAGTACATCGGCCAGTTCTTCGATCATGCCCCAGTTCTCAGGTCCTTTCATACCTCTGCCTGCCGACACGACCGTATCTGCATCGGCGATGGTCGCTTTTCCGACCACTTTGTCGATTTCAATGGACTTGGTGCCACTGGTCTTTTCTTCTAGGGAAGGGGTAAATTCTTCCACAGAAACATCTGTTTTGTGTTCATGTACTCCAAAAGAATTGTTGGATACCCCGATTATCTTGATATCGGTATCAATTTGGGTATGGGCAAACCCCTTATTGCTGAATGCCGTTCTTTTGACCATGAAGGGAGCGGTGCTTTCGGGCGCTTCGACGACATTCGGTGCATACCCTGCCATCATGGAAGCCGATAAAAGGGGCGCCATATACTTCGTGTCTGCACTAGAGCTTAAGATAATGACTTTCGCATCGATGCTCTTTGCGGCTTGGGTAATGGCCGCGGCATATTTGCCGGCATTGAATACGGATAACGAATCGTTAGTGATGTTCATCACTTTTGAAACCCCATAATCTCCAAGTGCTTCATTCTCCGCGCCATTGAACGCGACTGCAGTAACGGTCGTACCCATCATCTTTGCAACCGCAGAGGCATAGGAGGCAACCTCGAAAGCACTCTTTTTGTATTTTCCTTTTTCGGATTCTGTATAAACTAAAACTGACATATTCTATTTTTTAAATGTTACCCTAACTAGGTTCTAGATGACTTTTGCTTCGTTGTGCAGCAAATTAATGAGCTCGTCGACATTTTCGGCAAGTTTTACCTGGCCTTTGGGAGCGGGTTTATCGAATTTTTTGTCTTCGGTAGCTTTGAGGCCATCGACAGGTTCTAAAACGTTTAGTTTTTTCTGGCGGGCCATCATAATGCCACGCATATTGGGAATGCGCAGGTCGCTTTCTTCTACCAAGCCTTTTTGTCCCCCTACGACCAACGGAAGTGAACTGCTCAATTTTTCCTTTCCACCGTCGATTTCTCGCATTGCGGTTACGGTTTCTCCTTCAATATCCAAACTAATACAGGTATTGATGAAATTCATATCGGTAAGGGCGGCCAGAATACCGGGCACCATGCCTCCATTGTAATCTATCGATTCCCTTCCTGCGATCACTAAATCATAACCTCCGGTCTTTACGACTTCGGCCAATTGTTGCGCAACGAAAAACCCGTCGGTAGGTTCTGCATTTACGCGAAAAGCCTCATCTGCACCGATGGCAAGCGCCTTACGCATGGTGGGCTCCACATTGGGTCCGCCTACGGTGGCGATATGAACCGAAGCGCCTTGTTTTTCTTTGAACCACATAGCTCTCGTTAAACCGAATTCGTCATTCGGGTTGATTACGAATTGTACTCCGCTGGTATCGAATTTTGTATCACCGTCCGTAAAATTTATCTTGGAGGTGGTATCCGGTACATTACTTATACATACTAATATCTTCATGTGTAAAATGGTTAAATCAATGAAAACGAAGATAACCAATTAAATCGGAATTTACTATGCATGCATAGTAAATTTTATGACTTTTTTTAAATCGGCCATCCTGTTAATTGCCATTAAATTTGCTATTTTTGCTTGCTTTCTAGCA
>JBARCC010000315.1:0-7626 GCA_049793635.1 Maribacter sp.
GATTTTAAAAATGCTACCAATTACCTAAAGCGCAATGTGAGGATCAGGGATTCGATAGACGCGCAAGCATCGAATATCAAAAATCAACAATTGACCTCGGTCGTTGCCCAAGATTTAGAAAACTCCAGAAAAATGATGGAGCAACAAAAAGAGCAGCTGGAAGCATCAAGAAAGGACATTATGGCTAGGGATGAAAAGATAAACTTTGTGTTTATCTCCTTGATATTTACATTGATAGGTTTTTCCGGCTTGGTATACGCTTACCTTAAAAGTATAAAAAGCCAAAGGCTTATCGCAGAGCAAAAGTTCATTATCGAAAATGCTTTGGTCGAGAAAGACTCGCTACTGAAAGAGATACACCATAGGGTAAAGAATAATTTACAGATGGTATCTAGCCTTTTGAGCCTTCAAACCAAAAATACCAGAAGCAAAGCAGCCATAGCGGCTTTAGAAGAGGGGAAAAGTAGGGTGAAGGCCATGGCGCTCATCCATCAAAAATTATATCAGAACGATGATTTATCGGTCATTGAAATGCAGGGCTATATCGAAAGTCTGATCAACAGTGTGCAATCGGTCTATAAAAAAGGAGGGCATAGTATCAATATCACCATTGATGCCGAAGGGGTAGAATTGGATATCGATAGGGCAATCCCGTTTGGTCTCATCTTGAACGAGCTGGTCTCCAATTCTTTTAAATATGCGTTTCCCGATGATGATTCAAACGGTAAGATTTATATTCATTTACGCAAAATAAACGGTCAAGAAGGCTTTTTTGAATACACCGACAACGGCATCGGCTTGCCCGATGATACCGAGGAACGCGCCAACTCTTCGATGGGCATTCGCTTAATGAACCGATTGGCAAACCAGTTACAAACAAATTTGAACACCGATAAAACAAATAAGGGAGTCCGTTTTTGGTTCAATTTCAAATAGTTGTACACACCTATCTCACCTTGCTGTTTAATATAACCCGGTGCAGTATCTTAGGAAAGAACCGTTTCAAGTAGACCGCGTATTTTTCTTTTCCACCAATGTAGGCCTCAAACTTGCCCTTCTCGATTGCATGGATAATTTGTTCGGCGCATTTTTGAACAGGCATCCCGTTTTTAGTAGCTTCATCCTCTTGTTTTAAAGCGCTTCCATCGCCCGTTAATGCGTTCATTGCGATATTCGTTTGAATAAACCCAGGGCAGATGAGGGTTACTTTTAGATGGTCCTTTTCGTGCTCCATACGTAACGCGTCAAAGAAGCCATGCAGGGCATGTTTAGCACCACAATAGCCCGACCGGTACGGGGAAGAAAATTTACCCATTAAACTGGTAATCGTGACAAAATGTCCGCTTTTTTGTTGTATAAAAAAAGGTAGTATTTTTTTTGTTAAACAAATAGTTCCCAGATAATTAACGTTTACCATCTCTTGATATACTTTAAAATCTGTATCTAAGATTAAAGAGCGTTGGCTCAGCCCTCCATTATTGATGAGCACATCGATTTTTCCGTAAAAGGTAAGGGCTTTTGACAAGATATTTTCCATTGAATCAACGTCTGATAGGTCTAAAGGAAGTACAGATGCATGTTCGGGAAATGCACACTTTGTTTTGACTTCTGTCAACGTACTCTCCCGTCTTGCAGAGAGAATTAGTTTACAGCCCATGGCATTCAATTGGTAAGAAAGCGCTTCCCCAATACCCGATGAGGCCCCGGTAATCCAAATTATTTTATCTCTCATACTTTCGGTTCAAATCGTATTAAAGTCAAAATATAGCTAAATTTGCGGGACTTTATGAAGGCAACATTTAAAAAACAACTGCTACAGTTCAAAAACCCAAGCGGAACATCAAGGGGGGTATTACGTACCAAAGAGACCTGGTTGTTGATTTTGGAGCACAATGGGAAATTCGGAATAGGGGAGTGCGGACTTTTTAGAGGGCTTAGCGTTGACGATGTGCCTGAATACGAAGATAAATGCGCATGGGTTGTGCAACACATTCATTGGGGCGAAAAAAGATTGTTGGCCTCCCTGATGGAATTTCCCAGTATTCAATTCGGAGTTGAACAAGCGTTTTTATCTTTGGCGTCTCACGACCCCTTCAGGTTATTCGAATCGCCATTTATGAATGAAAACAGCCCAATCGGTATTAACGGTCTGGTTTGGATGGGTAGTCAGGCATTTATGCAGGAACAGATTGATGAAAAGTTGAGTGATGGATTTACCTGCATTAAGTTAAAAATCGGGGCCATCGATTTTGATAACGAAATCGAACTTCTGGCAGCCATCAGAAAACAATATTCCAAGGCGAAGATTGAACTTCGTGTGGACGCAAATGGTGCATTTTCTAAAGAAGAGGCCTTTGAGAAGCTCAACCTATTGTCCAAGTTCGATTTGCATTCCATTGAGCAGCCTATCAGGCAGGGGCAGTGGGAAACTATGGGGGCTTTATGCTCAGACACCCCATTGCCCATTGCATTGGATGAGGAATTGATCGGTGTAACCGATGCAACGAAAAAGGAGGAACTCTTACGAACCATAAAGCCCCAATACATTATTCTGAAACCCAGTTTGGTCGGAGGCTTCGGTGGCAGCATGGAGTGGATACGATTGGCGAAAAAATACCATATCGGATGGTGGATTACCAGTGCCTTGGAGAGTAATGTAGGGTTAAATGCAATTGCGCAATGGACGGCAACCTTAGGAAATTCCATGCCGCAAGGGTTGGGTACGGGTTCATTGTTCAAGAATAATTTTGAGAGTCCGTTAGAGGTTAAGCAGGGTGGGCTCTATTACAATTCCTCTAAAGATTGGGAAGAAAATTTAATTGAAAATTTATGTTCATAGAACAGGCGTATAAGGGACTAAGCGAAAGCTGGCGTTACATTTTGGGAATATTCGTAATCTTTTTTGTTTGGCAGTTTTTGGGTGCAATACCCTTGCTTGGGGCCTTGGCATTAAAAGAAGGGGGAATGTCGGCGATGACGGGAGGTGATATGGGAGCGATGTCAAGCGTATTAGGCTCCAATACCTTTTTGTTTTTTATGCTGTTGACATTCGCTATTGGTCTAGCCTCCATATTTTTGTTCGTAAAGTTGGTGCATAGGCAAACCATTACGGGGTTGACGACCACACGGAAAAAAGTGGATTGGAAACGCATATTCTTTTCGTTTGCCATTTGGGCGACCATCTCTATCCTATTCATTTTTGCGGATATATATATTGCCCCGGAAGATTATGAATTTAATTTTCAACTCGTTCCTTTTTTGACACTAGCCGTGGTGGCAATTATAATGATTCCCATACAAACGAGTATGGAAGAATATTTTATGAGGGGTTATATGATGCAGGGCTTGGGAATCGTTGCGAAAAACAGATGGTTCCCATTGGTGTTTACATCCTTACTGTTCGGGATGCTACATATTTTAAATCCTGAAGTCGAGAAGTTGGGCTACGGTATTTTAGTGTTCTATATCGGTACTGGATTTTTTCTTGGGATCATGACCTTGATGGACGAAGGTCTAGAGCTGGCCTTAGGGTTTCACGCAGCGAATAACCTAACCGCCGCTTTATTGGTTACTGCCGAATGGACCGCTTTTCAAACCGATTCGCTGTACCGCGATATTTCCGACCCTGTATTGGGATGGGATATCTTAGTACCGGTTTTCGTCGTGTTTCCTATTTTATTGTTCGTGTTCTCCAAACGATACGGCTGGTCGAATTGGAAGGACAAACTAACCGGGAAGGTGGTGCCCGAAGAAGCGTTTTTGAAAGAAAATCCGAAAGTTCTTGAATAAACTTCATCCCTCTTTTCGAATACATGGCGAAAAATTAAATGAGCCTGCCGTTGTTGAACTGGCCTATAGTTTCATTAAGGAAGGTTTGGAGTTCGAACAACAGATAGGATCTTTTCTTTTGGATTGGATGGATGTTTCTTCGGAGGTAGAAGTACAGACGTCTGGCTCGACAGGAATTCCAAAATCGATTTTTCTGAAAAAGCAGCGCATGGTAAATAGCGCGTTGGCGACAGGAAGTTATTTTGATTTGAAGCCAAATGATTCTGCTTTACTTTGTTTGCCGGCGAGTTATATTGCCGGTAAAATGATGCTCGTTAGGGCGATGGTACTTGGCTTGGATATTTATTTCGTTCCGCCCACTTCAACACCATTACACGAACACCTACGAACGTACGATTTTGGGGCGATGGTGCCCTTACAGGTTGCGAACTCACTAGCTGATCTCCATAATATAAAGATTATATTGGTCGGCGGTGCCCCGGTTACACTCGAATTACGGAATGCCCTATCGGTACTGGAAAATACCATTTTTGAAACCTATGGCATGACGGAGACCATTACACACATCGCCGTTAAGGCCCTAACGAAACGTAACACCAAAAGCGAATTGGAGCCACAGGCATTTGAAACGCTGCCCAAGGTATCAGTATCTAAAAATGAACAGGATTGTTTGGTGATTCATGCCCCTGAGGTATCCGATGATGTAGTGGTGACCAACGATGTGGTGGAACTTATTTCGTCGACGCAGTTCATTTGGTTGGGGCGGTTCGATAATGTAATCAATTCCGGAGGTGTTAAAATCCACCCAGAGCATGTAGAGGCAAAGCTATCGAGTACTATAGAAAGTCCATTCTTCATTGGTTCTTTACCGCATAAATTGCTAGGATCGCAAGTGGTTCTTGTGGTTGAAGGAACTGCGGATACAATAGCTTTGATGGAGAAAATCAGACTGAACAAAAGCTTGAACACGTACGAAATCCCAAAAATAATAAAAACGTTGGCCGTATTTTCGCGAACCGAAAGTGGAAAAATAAAAAGAAAAGAAACGATGGCTTTACTGTGGTAGCTATGTTTCTGTGACTACCCCCTAATTAGGTCCTAATAAAATCTTCATCACTAAACCCTTTGGTGAGTGTGCCGCTTATGCATATAAATTTGGGTGTATTGGCACAGCTATTTTAGTTCATTGTTTTTTGGGTATTGGGTGCTTTTAAATATTGGCTATTTCGTATTTTCATACTTTCAAACAATAAAATTAATGATGAGAAAATCCTTCCTTTTAATATGCCTATTGGCATTCAGTACTTCTTTTGCGCAATACATTCTCAACGAGGAGAAACGGGCAGCCGTTATCGATGAAATTTTGGACGACCGTTTCAACAACCTATTGCCACAATTAATGGATACCTCTGGTATTGATATGTGGGTGGTCATTTCTAGGGAGTACAATGAGGATCCCGTGTTGAGAACCATGCTGCCCGCCACTTGGTTAAACGCTAGAAGAAGGACCATTCTTTTATTTTATAGGGATAAAGCAAAGAATACGATTGAAAAATTAGCGGTTGCCCGTTACAATGTGGGAAAGAATATCATTTCTGCCTGGGATAAAGAGAAAGAACCGGACCAATGGAAGCGATTGATGCAATTGATATCTGAACGTAATCCAAAGAAAATCGGACTCAATTTTTCCAAAGACCATAATATAGCCGATGGCTTGGACAAGACCGATTATGACGAATTTATGGCAAACCTTCCTAAAAAATATACCTCAAAAGTAGTGTCCGCAGAACAATTGGCCGTTCGATGGATCGAAACGAGGACGGAGCGGGAAATGGTGATCTTCAACCAATTGGTAGATATCACCCATGATATTATCGCTGAGGCATTTTCAGAAAAGGTGATTACCGCCGGGGTAACGACAACTTCAGATGTAGTATGGTGGATGCGACAAAAAGTAACGGATTTAGGTCTGGAGACCTGGTTTCACCCAACAGTGGACGTACAGCGTAGCGAAAAGGATAAAGAACCCCAATTGTATTCCTTTTCAAGCAAACCCGACGAAATGGTGATACTTCCGGGAGACCTATTGCACTGCGACTTTGGGATTACTTATTTACGATTGAATACCGATTGCCAAGAATTGGCCTACGTATTAAAACCAACGGAAAAATCGGCGCCTGACTTTTTGGTCAACGGATTAAAGGATGGGAATCGAGTACAGGATTTTTTGACCGGAAATATGGTGAAAGGTAGAACAGGAAATGAAATATTGTCAAAATCATTGAGTGAAGCCAAAGCAGCAGGGTTGCGACCTTCCATATACACCCATCCGCTTGGTATGTATGGGCATTCGGCGGGTACCACGATCGGCATGTGGGATAGCCAAGGAGGCGTAATGAGGGATGATGGGGAAAATTATCCGTTAAATCCAAATACGGTCTACGCCATCGAATTGAACACGACGGTAAACATCCCTGAGTGGGACAGAGATATCAGAATCATGTTAGAGGAGGCCGGTTTTTACGGTGAAGACGGTTTTAGGTATGTAAATGGTCGACAGACGGAATTATTATTGGTCCCGAGGGTGAAGGGGCATCAGGGGAATTGATAAAGGATGAGAAAAATTTTATATTTATTGATTTTATCGGTGCAACTATTTTGGTCTCAAGAAAGCCCTAACAAAAAGATTACTATATGCTGGGATACCTCGTTGTCAATGCTTGAACGCAATTTGGAAAAGGAATTCAATATAATCGATAAATTATTTCAGCGTCATCCCAATCAGACCGTACAGCTTCTCTCATTTGCTGTTCAGGTTGAAGAACAGATATTCACTGTTGTAGAAGGGAATTGGGACGCCTTAAAACAAACCCTGATTGCTAAAAAGGCAGATGGCGCCACCATCTATGCCACTTTAGACGGTAAAATCAATAGCGATGAAGTGTATTTTTTTACCGATGGCCAAAGTCTTATGTCAGATGATTTGATTCCAGTCAAAAAGGGAAATTATGTAATCAATAGCGTGCCAACACGCAACGTAGAGGTTCTCGAAAAATCGGTGTTGATCGGAAGGGGTAGATTGATGGATTTAGAAGCGGTGGCTTCCCAAGAAATTTCAAACGACCTTGGCGGGCGGTCCCCTGCTGTTTTGAAACCCATTAAGGGAACTGTTTACATCGATAATGTTCCTTCAGGCGAAATAGAGGTACGGATAAAGGGCAGTTCAGAGATATACAGGACAGATACTAACGGAGCCTTTACAGTTTCAGCTATTCCTGGCGATTCGATTGTGGTCACAAGCCGGTTGAACAAGACGATGAAAACCATTCCGATAGGTTATTTCAATAAGGATTTGGATGTTTTCTTAGAAGCAAATGTAACCTCCTTAGAAGAGGTCATCGTAACGGAAAAAAGGTTGGATGCCATTGTTGAAGACATGGTACGCACCTCCATAGGTTTAAAAAATAAGGAAAGTATCGGTTATGCGGTGCAGTCTATCGGGGAAGAGCAAATTACACCCATCAATACGGATTTAAATCAAGCCATACAGGGCAAATTTTCAAATATTACCTTGGCCAACGATGAAGATTTAACGCAATTTAAGGGTAGGGCAAACAATACCCTTTTGGGTAATTCATACGGTCTTGTGGTGGTTGATGGTGTTCCTATTCAACAATCCGATTCTTCAACAGGTTACAGGGCCGATGCCACGTTCATCAATCCCGACAATGTGGCTGATATTACGGTTTTAAAAGGCTTTGCGGCCACGAACAGGTATGGAACCTTAGGAAATGGAGGGGTTCTTTTAATTACTACAAAAACCGCCAAGAATAAAGG
>JBARCC010000316.1:0-2076 GCA_049793635.1 Maribacter sp.
ACAGAAGGACGTTTAGCCCTTAACAATAAATGTTTTGCTCGAAAGACGAACCGAAAAAAGCCCATATCTTTACCGGTAAACCTTGAGCCCATGTTTATACCCGAACACTATAAGAATACCGATACCAACGAAATTCATGCTTTTTTGAAGGCGAACAGTTTTGGTATATTGATCAGCACTATAGAGGGTAAGCCTTGGGGCACACATATTCCGTTAGAATTGGATACCGATAGCCAAGGCAAGGAAGTATTGGTGGGGCATATCGCAAAAGCCAATCCCCAGAGTAAGCATCTTGTGGATGGGAATCAGGTGCTCTGCATTTTCAACGGTCCCCATAGCTATGTCTCCTCTTCTTGGTATCAAAAGGAGGAAGTACCCACTTGGAATTATGTAGCCGTGCATGTTTATGGAACAATACGCATACAATCCAAAGATGAACTGCTTCTGGCGTTGCACGCCCTGGTCGACAAATATGAAAAAGCATCTGAACATCCGATTTCCCTACATGATATGTCTCCTAAGACGATGCGACAGGTTACGGGAATCGTTGGTTTTGAAATTTGCGTGGAGGAACTGCAGGCCGTTCATAAATTATCACAGGGCAGGGAACATGACCATCCTAAGATTATAGAGGAACTTGAACAACAGGGCCAAGGGTCAAAGGCAATTGCCGAGGCAATGAAGAAATTGTAATACTCCCGAAAAGAGTGGTCGAACCTTGATTTCATTTTTTCGACGAACGGTAAAACCTTTCAAGTAAACCTTCGTAAATAAGGGTGTAATCTCTATTAAACGAACCCTTTATGACCTACTCACTACTCTTATTATGTATGTTCTTCTTTTTCGTTTTGGCCGCTGTAGCCCTTATTTCGTATCTCAATTTTCAAAAAGATTTGCAAAATCGCTTCGGTACAAGGCATAAACAGTACGAACGCTTGTGAGCTTGTGCTTACGTAACAAGACGACATCCTATTTAATCCGGGAGGGCATCCAACCCAATACATCAAATAACATCGGGGAGAGTGCATAGGGTATTGAAAGGCAAATCAATTTTGATATGTACGGGAACCTGGGTGCTTGGTCCCAAGGGCAGGCGGCCGAATAGCTTGCCTGGCGACAATCAAGTTGGTTATCAATTATAGCGTTAATTTTTTACGTTTGAGAGAAACAGAATTCCGTACTTTGGGATTACCTTGAAGCATGATTTCGAGAATATTCATTTGCTTATTCGTTTTTAGTATGGTAGATCCCGTAGTTCTTTATGATTTTGATAAAAATAAATCCAGTAAAGACTGGAAAGTTGTTGATGACACGGTCATGGGTGGCCGCTCCAATGGGGGTTTTAAAATCGATAAAAACGGTAATGGCGTTTTTTACGGGCATGTTTCGCTAGAGAACAACGGAGGATTTTCATCGGTGCGGTATAGTACCCAGAAAATGGATGTACAGGCCTTTAAGGCTTTCGAAATCCGCCTACGGGGAGACGGTAAAAGCTATCAGTTTCGGTCCAAGGCATCACACAATCAGCGACATTCCTACATTTTTGAATTCGCTACCAGTGGCGACTGGCAAGTAATCACCATTCCTTTCTCCGAAATGTATCCTGCTTTTCGTGGAAATACGCTTGATATCCAAAATTATCCTGGAGAGGCATTAGCGGAAATCGCCTTCTTAATAGGAAATAAAAAGGAACAGGATTTTCAACTGGAGCTGGATTATATTTCAATAAGGTAATACCATCAACATAACACATAACCCCGTCTTCCCATAAAATAAAGTAAATCGCTTACCCCTTTATACCCAAAGCATCTCTATATCCTGTTCACTGATACTGCGCAACTATCGCTATGGTATTGATTGAACACCCTTCTACTCAAGTGTTACTGATTATGAATAAAAAAAAGCCATTGTTTCCAATGGCTTTTCGAATTCAACTAATAAGCGTAATACTAACTTTCCTTTAATGATTTCATATCGATGACAAATCTGTATTTCACATCTGATTTCTTCAATCGGTCATACGCTTCATTGATATTCTGAATATCAATCATCTCAATGTCGGATACCACATTATGC
>JBARCC010000317.1:0-3549 GCA_049793635.1 Maribacter sp.
GTTCCTTTACGCAACGGTTTCCAAGGGGTCGTGGTACCTTGTGGGAAGGTAATGACCCACCCATCCTTTAAAGCAGTACCGATGCTCGAAATATCGCTCATTTTCACTTGTCTGTTAACATCTTTCCCTTCTGCCCTCCATGTGCGCTCAACACTTACCGAACCCGCATAGGCCATAATTTTTGTCAATATACTTTTCTTCATGGTCTCCGCTGCGGCCACATAGTACATGTTCAATTTTGGCTGCCAGATATATCCTAAATTTTTGATGGAATCTTCCCTTCCGCTCAGGCTCGCATTAAATACATGGAACATCGCCACGACATCTGCGAAATACGTTTGGTGGTTGCTTACGAACAGCACATTTTTATCGGGTAACGCCCTTATAATTTCAGAACCATCGATTTCTAACGTATTAAAACGCTTGTAGCGCTGGTGTGAAATCACCGCCAAAATACGAATCAACCATTTTTTAATAAATAGTATGTGCCCAAAAGGGTTCGTTTTGAATACTCCCATAGATGCTAAAATAATTAATTAAGCCTTACAACACCTGCTTTACCAAATCTTTAATCTCGTTTAGCATCATTGCTGTTGCTCCCCACACAATATATCCCTTTAATTTAAAAGCAGGTACTTCAACATTGGTCATATATGAGGTGTTCAATTGCTTGTAAACTACATTGGATTCATCTAAAAAATCAGTAATCGGGACCTCCAGTAGCATTTCCACTTCGTTCTCTTGCCTTATGAAGGGTTTCGGACGTTCATAAAGCCCGATAAATGGTTGCACGATAAAATTACTGGGGGGTATAAAAATTTCGGAGAGCTCCTTGACCACGGTAATGTGTTTAGGCGCTACCCCTACTTCCTCATGGGTTTCCCTAAGGGCGGTCGCCAAGAGCCCGTCATCGAATCGCTCGGCTTTCCCACCGGGAAAGGCCACCTGATTTGAATGTACTCCTTTATAGGTTTTACGAAGGATGAGCAATAAATGTGTTTTTTGAAACTCGGAAGGATAGAACAAGGCCATCACGCCCGCTTTTCTTGGATTCTTTTTTTCGACATCCAAGCGCTTCAATTCCTCCAATCGACCCTCCGGAGCCATTTTATACTGCGAAGCCTCCCCCGGTAGCGGCAGATCTTTTATTTTTGATATCCGTTGTTCAAAAAATTTGAAATCCATGAAATCAATCCGATGTTATCTTTTCGTGTTCAGTGCGGCACTCATACTTCTAAGTTGCAAAGATACCCCTAAGAATGTTGAAAATAAAGAGGTAGATGTCACGGTACCCAAAGATTCGGTAGCACCCGAAGCACAAAAAAACGATACCGCTCCTGAAAAGGAACCTTTTGAACTCACGGAAGATAATGCCATCGATTTCTTTTTTAACTATGAAAAAACCTTGACCGCCAACAAAGTAAAGATCACCACGAACCTCGGCAGTTTTGTCATCGAACTTTTTGAAAACGTACCCTACCACAGGGCAAATTTCATCTACCTAACACGTAAAGGGTATTTCAACGATACCCAATTTCATAGAATCGTCAAGAATTTCATCATACAAGGAGGTAATTCAGACGATGTTGAAACGGGAATCAAAAGAAGCACTATTGGCAGGTATCTCCTGCCCCCTGATACCCGAAAGGGCCATAAACATCATCGGGGAACGGTGTCCATGCCCAGTAGTGAGCTAGATAATCCGCATATGTTGGCATCCCCCTTCGAGTTTTTTATCGTGGTCACCGATCCGGGTTCGTATCATCTTGATGGAGAATATACCCCTTTCGGCAGGGTCGTTGAAGGAATGGAAGTAGTCGACACCATAAACCATCAGCCTGTAGGGGAAGGAGACTGGCCACAGCAAAATGTCTATATTCAAATGGCGGAGGTAGTTCAATAGTCAATAGTGAATAGTGAAATATTTCCTTTTCACTACTATGTGTTGAAGAGATTTAATCCTAGACGAAATCAGCGTAAAGCGAACACCAATAAGTACTCTGTCTCTATTATCGAAAATTTAGGTGTAAATATTCGGTAGGGAGATTTTGTATTTTACGGCGATCAATCTGAGAATGATGATACTTGCAATACCTGTAGAGTACGCATAGGCGGGCTCAATCGGGAATTGAATCAATATGAAATAAATAGCGCCACCCAAAATACAGACGGTCGCATAGACTTCCTTCCTAAAGATCACCGGGATCTCATTGCATAATATATCCCTGATGACGCCCCCGAAACAAGCCGTCATTGTTCCTAAAGCAACACACATGATGGGCCCCAACTCAACGGCCAAGCCTTTTTCTATACCTACCATGGTGTACAGACCTATACCAATGGTGTCGAACAAAAAGAGTGATTTCCTAAAATTTTTCAGCTGATTCACGAATAGTATCGAACTGAACACGGTGATTAGGATAACGATAAGGTAGGTCGGTGCCTGCATCCATCCGACCGGCGTGCTGCCGATCAGCACATCCCGAAGGGTTCCTCCACCCACCGCCGTGACGAATGCTACGATAAAGACCCCGAAAACATCCAGTTTCTTTTCCATCGCCACCAGCACTCCGGAAATTGCGAAAGCGATGGTTCCCAATATATCAATGATAAGATAAAACATCGGCTACACCTGTTGGGTAAAATAATTATAGTCCTTCAATACCGTATTCAGATATTCGATATCGTAGGCTTCAGATTTTGTCTGTAAAATGCTCTCCACCTTATCCCGCAAGGTTTTCATAGTTTTGAAATCACCGCTTCTTTTTGCAATGCCAAAAGTTTCTTTAATGAGCCGAATATCCTTATCGTTCAGTATCGTGACGTTTGTAAATTGGGGCACGTAGGTATCCTCGACTTCTTCTAAAATGGTATGGGAAACCGCCATTTTATTTTTGGTACTGATGACTACCGTTCCCGCGGCAGCATCGCCCAGCCGTTGCCTTTTTTCCGAAAAAAGAATGGTGAGTAGGCCGATCGAACCAACGAACAACCAAATATCGACCAAACGCAGCATCCACCGAATTAAATAGTTGCTCCAGTGCACCGGGGAACCGTCGGCTTTCACGACCCGCATCTTCAGTAGCATTTTACCGACCGTTCTACCGTTGAAGATAATATGCATTAGCAGACTGTAGAACATCGCCGGCAAAAAGATCAAGGCGACCAGTCCCCTTTGGGTCCAGCTGTCATCGTACAAATAGCCAATGGCATCCCCTATGAGATTTACCAAGATGGCATAGAGGTATAAAATAAACCCGTCTATAAAAAAGGCGATAATTCGTTCACCAATACTAACGATGGTATAATTAAGATTGACATTTTGCGTTGTATTGATTTGAAGATTATTCATTAAGTCTTAAATTTAACAAAGTAAACACTATTTATGCGCGAGGCCGCTTTCGTTAAGCAAAATAAGGAAAAATGGATCGTATTTGAAAAGGCCATCAACCTCGGTACCCATTCAGATCCCGATGAACTGGCCAACGGGTACATACAGCTTACCAACGACTTGGCGTACGCACAGACCTATTACGCAGAAAGCAAGAC
>JBARCC010000318.1:0-1886 GCA_049793635.1 Maribacter sp.
TTTTTCGGTCGTGGCCATTTATTCGTCTTCATTTAAAGATTTGACCCTAATTTTCTGCGGTGGCGTTTCAGAAGGATACAATCCCTTTTCAGAGATCTTCCCGGTTATGCTAGATTCCAATTTCAGTTGTTGCACATCAGAACGCATATCCACAAACTCGTTTCGCAATTCTTTCACCTCTTCGTTCAACGAAGCGATACGATGTACTTTCTGGTCTGCACTGTGCGAGCTACTGATCATGACCGTTGCCAAAAAAGAGATGAAAATGATGAACAGCCAATTCTTGGGCGCGTCACCACTCACCAAAAACTTACCTTTCAAAAGGTCCAAAACCCCCGTTCTCATCTTATTTCCTTTCATTTTTTTCCGCTATTCTCAATTTTGCGCTGCGCGCCCTGTTATTTTGTTTTATTTCTTCCCGTGATGGAACGATCAAGCTCCCTACTTTTTTCATGGGTACCGCCGTATTACCATAAAAATCCTTTTCCGGCTCGCCTTCAAATTGTCCTGCGCGTATAAATCGTTTCACCAAACGGTCCTCTAAAGAGTGGTAACTGATTACGCTCAACCTGCCTGTATCGCTCAACAGGGCCGGCACCTGTTCCAAAAACTCCTTGATGACCGCGATTTCTTGATTTACCTCTATACGAATGGCTTGATACACCTGAGCCAAAATCTTATGCTGCTTATGTTCTGGCAGAAATTGCTTCAAGGCGAGTTTCAACCCCTCGGTAGTTCGTATTGCTTCCGCTTCCCTGCTCGCAATCAACGCCTTTGCCATTGCATTGGCATTTCTGATATCGCCATATTCGAACAAGACGTTTCGCAAGTCATCATACGAATACGTGTTTACCACCTCAAAGGCCGATAACGTGTTCCGCTTGCTCATGCGCATGTCCAACTCCGCATCGAACCGGGTTGAAAACCCTCTCTCGGCGGTATCGAACTGGTGCGAGGAGACTCCGAAATCTGCCAGAATTCCATCTACTTTCCGAATGCCATAGAACTTCAAAAATTGGGAGATATACCTAAAATTCTCCGCTATCAACACAAAACGCTCGTCTTCTAGACGGTTCGCCTGCGCATCCTCATCTTGGTCGAAGGCAAATAATTTTCCTCCAGCGCCCAACCTTTTCAATATTTCCTTTGAGTGACCTCCCCCGCCGAACGTCACATCCACGTAAATTCCATTTTCCTTAATCGCAAGACCCTCTACCGATTCTTTTAACAATACCGGATTATGATACATCTCCTGCCGATTTTTCCCCTAACATTACCCGCTTGGCCAACTTCACTTTCTCCTCTTTGGTCGCGCTGATCGATTTGTCATAGGCCATTTGGTCCCAAACCTCTAGCCGTTTGCCGATGGGTGCGATCACGACATCTTTTGTTATTCCTGCCATTGAAATAATATCTTTCGGGATCAATAACCGCCCAGTGGCATCCACTTCAACCTGTCTCAGCCCAGCGGTGTACATTCTTATAAACTGTACATTTTCTTCATCGAACCTACTTTTCTCGTTCAATTCGGCCATTACCCTGTTCCATTCGTACGCAGGATATAATTCCAAACATTCGCTGTAATAGGATTTCTTGATAAAAAAACCCTCTTTCAGAATCGGGGCCACTTGGTTCCGAAGGGCCACAGGCAACATGATGCGCCCTTTGGCATCGGCCTTACAGTTAAATGTCCCAAAGAAATAAATATCCAAAATGACCTAGGTTTTTCTTTATATAACTCAAATATATACATATTATTACCACATTTTACCACTAAAATCCACTTTGTTGATAAATACCGGATTTTTTGTACCACTTCTTACCCTCCTAGGCCCACTTCTAGACTTAGAAAAGCATTTATGGATGATAACCCAGAATCACAAGAC
>JBARCC010000319.1:0-5905 GCA_049793635.1 Maribacter sp.
CTCTGTAACGCTCCATTGGCCAAATGCACAAGAAAGATGGGATATTTTTCGACGGTGCTAAAAATATGTTCGGACATCTCATCTAAAAGGCCTCGATGGCCATAGGCCAAACTGTAATCGAAAAAAATGGAGGACATCAATACTTCGTTAGGGCCCGGGTTACTGATCCAATACGAGAGCCTATTTTTCCATTCCTGCAGACTTAAGCACCATTTGGGGTTGGAGGCCATCATTTCTGCGGGGCAATAATCATATCCGATTTTATGCAATGCTTTTGTAATGCGTTTTGAAAGATCAAGAAAGTAATGGGTCGTTTTTGGTAAATCCTCTTCGGGCACGTTCTCGAATACCAGCGCGTTATCCTGGTCGGTGTGCAAAAGTTGTTCGCTTCTGCCTTGACTTCCTAACGCAAGCCACGCAAAGGCTACGGGAGGGGAACTTTTCATTTTGGCCACAGAAATTTCGACGATCTGCTTAATGCAGGTATCGTTGAGTTCTGAGATGATTTTAGCGGTCAGGCCCATAGGAATATTCTGCTCTAGATAACCACTCAAGAGCATCATCACACTTTTTCTAAGTTGCTTGATTTCCTTGATTTTGTGAGTCCGTTTTAGGGCTTTGACCAACACGGCCGGGTTGTCTCCCAAGGAAACCATTACATCATGTTTGGATAAAATCCCAATGGCTTTGGTGTTCGTTGTGCCATCTTCGGTTATGACCAAATGACTCACGTTGCTCTTCATCATGGCCATTTGGGCTTGGGTGATAGTGAGCTTTTTAGGATAGGTAATTACCGGTGAGGTCATTACCGATTTTACCGTCGTGGTAATCGGTAGTTTACCGGAAATCACTTTATTGCGTAAATCCTTGTCCGTGATAATGCCGATCGCCAAATCGTCGCTGCAAACCAATATCGACCCAATTTGATGTTTCGTCATCAATTCCGCTGCTTTTTGAATCGTGGTTCTCGGGGTACAGGAAATCAATTTTTTAGAATAATGGGCCAATTGTAGATCAGGAATCTTAAGTTCTTTGCTAGGAGTACCCTCAGGGTCTATGCGGTATAGTTGCCCTTTTTGATTTTTGGAATAAGGGTTTCGGGTGTTCGATGCAAAGCTTTCCATTAGAAATACGGAGACCTCCTCATTTTTACCGGCAATGGGTCTGAACGTTTCTATCGGAATCCCATACAGAATGCATTCTTCGTGGGCCCTAGCTTCTAGCTTGTAATGCTCATTGGCGATCAAAGGGCGAAGTCCGAAGATATCACCTTCGTCACAATAATCTATTATGGTATTTGTTGTTGGATTGTTCAGTGTCACCGCACCTTTGTGCACAAAATAAAAATGTGCATGGGGCGCTTCTTCAACGTTAAAAATAATGCTGTTTTTTTCCTTGTAGATAATCAGTACCTGCTCTGCAATTTGATGAAGGGACACGGTGTCCAATGCATTAAAAGGAGGGAAGTGCCTCATAAAATCAGCTACCCTTTCTGAAATTAGATTATTCATACGTTGACGTTAGCGAATACATACTAGAATATGGGATAAGGATTTATACGGTCTAACAATCGCTTAAAAACACGCCGACCGCCAAGCCACCTTCCGAGGTTTCCTTATATTTTGAGCTCATGTCCTTGGCCGTTTCCCACATGGTCTGCACGACCTTGTCCAACGGAACTTTGGCGGCTGCCGGGTCTGAACCCAAAGCAAGCTCGGCAGCATTGATCGCTTTTATGGCACCCATTGAATTCCGTTCTATGCAGGGAATTTGTACGAGTCCTCCGATAGGATCACAGGTAAGTCCTAAATGGTGCTCCATTGCAATTTCAGCGGCCATCAGCACTTGTTCGGGAGTACCACCCAATAGCTCGGTCAATGCGCCCGCCGCCATTGCGGAAGAAACCCCTATTTCGGCTTGGCAACCTCCCATTGCGGCCGAAATGGTGGCCCCTTTTTTGAAAATACTTCCGATTTCCCCCGCGACCAAAAGAAATTGTTTTATATGTTCGAAGTTTCCGGCATGGTTTTCAATCACCAGATAATACATCAATACGGCGGGGATTACACCGGCACTGCCATTGGTAGGTGCAGTAACGACACGGCCAAGAGATGCGTTTACTTCATTGACACTTAGTGCAAAGCAGCTCACCCATTGTAAGATTTGCCTAAACTTGACTTCGGTCTGGCGCAAGGTCAACAACCACTCCTCGGGGTTTGCATAGGGAAGGTCGCTCTTAAGATTCTTATGCATCTCAAAGGCTCTTCGTTTTACATGAAGACCGCCAGGTAATATTCCTTCTGTATGGCATCCTGTATAAACGCATTCCAGCATAGTGTTCCAAATACGGTGCAACTGGTGGTCTATTTCCTCGTTCGTTCTTAGTGCTTGCTCGTTCCTTAAAACAATATCCGAAATGGGTAGGCCTTCCTCTTTACAAAAAGCGAGTAGATCGGTACCTTTTTGTACGGGGAACGGAAAGGTGCTGAATAGATCAACCTTCCGTTTTGCATTCTTGCGTTCTTCGGTGACCACAAATCCGCCGCCGATGGAATAGTAGGTCATCGATTTTTTCTTCCCCGAAGAAAGGGAGGCGGTAAATTTTAATCCGTTGGCATGAAAAGGAAGAAATTTTCTATTGTAAATAAGATGTTGATGGGGAATGAACGCTATTTCATGAGTACCACCCAAGTTTAATCTATGGGTGTCGGTGATATGTTTTATCAAGGGATGAATGTCCAAAATGGGTATATATTCTGGATCTGCACCGGTTAAGCCCAGCATGATGGCATAATCGGTAGCATGGCCCTTCCCGGTAAGTGAAAGAGAACCGTAAATATTGACCTCGATGGCCACGACATTTTCAAATTCTTGAATTTGTTTAAGATGACCGATAAACCGTTCGGCAGCACGCCACGGGCCAAGGGTGTGGGAGCTGGACGGACCCACCCCGATTTTTAGCATATCGAAAACACTAATACTTTCTCTTTCTACCATATTCTAATTTGCCTATGCTAAAGTACAACCTTTTGTAAACCTATCCGTACCCTAAACTGGCATATTTGTTCCTCTCGGCGGTAACATAATGACATCCTGTCAGTTTTTCTGGGTTGGCATATTGTTTGTCATTTAGTAAGCGATTGTAACATAAAGCACTTAATTAAAAATACATACAATGAGTAAGATTATAGGAATAGATTTGGGTACTACGAACTCCTGTGTTTCCGTGATGGAAGGTAACGAGCCAGTCGTAATACCGAATGCAGAAGGAAAAAGGACAACACCATCGGTTATCGCATTTGTGGATGGTGGTGAAATTAAGGTGGGTGACCCGGCCAAAAGGCAAGCAGTGACCAACCCTACTAAAACCATTTATTCGATAAAACGGTTCATGGGTAATAAATATTCAGAATCCCAAAAAGAAGCTGAACGGGTACCGTATAAAGTAGTGAAAGGGGATAACGATACCCCAAGAGTTGATGTGGACGGTCGTCTATACACCCCTCAAGAATTGTCGGCTATGATTCTTCAGAAAATGAAGAAAACTGCAGAAGATTATTTAGGCCAGGAAGTGACACGTGCGGTCATTACCGTACCTGCCTATTTTAACGATGCACAACGACAGGCTACCAAAGAAGCGGGAGAAATTGCTGGTTTAACGGTAGAACGTATTATCAATGAGCCGACCTCAGCTTCTTTGGCCTACGGTATGGATAAAAAGGATACCGACCAAAAAATAGTGGTTTTCGATTTTGGCGGAGGTACACATGATGTTTCTATATTAGAATTGGGGGATGGCGTATTTGAAGTGTTATCCACAGACGGGGATACCCACTTAGGGGGTGATGATGTCGATCAAAAAATCATCGACTGGTTGGCCGATGAGTTCAAGGCCGAGGAAAGTATGGACCTTAGAAAAGACGCCATGGCGTTGCAACGTTTGAGAGAGGCTGCAGAGAAAGCGAAGATAGAATTATCTTCTTCAGCACAGACAGAAATTAACTTGCCTTACGTTACGGCAACCGCATCTGGGCCTAAGCACTTGGTTAGAACCTTGACCAGGTCTAAATTCGAGCAGCTGATCGCCGATTTGGTAAAGAGAACGATTGAGCCATGTGAGAGTGCGTTGAAAGCTGCGGGACTTTCGAAAAGTGATATCGATGAGATTATTTTAGTGGGTGGTTCTACAAGAATACCTGCGGTACAAGAGGCGGTAGAGAAGTTCTTCGGAAAGAAACCTTCTAAAGGAGTGAATCCTGATGAGGTGGTCGCTGTAGGTGCTGCCATACAGGGCGGTGTGTTGACCGGCGACGTGAAAGATGTATTGTTATTGGATGTGACCCCTCTATCATTAGGTATTGAGACGATGGGTAGCGTAATGACCAAGTTGATCGAGTCGAATACAACGATACCAACGAAGAAATCACAGGTATTTTCAACGGCAGCGGACAATCAACCTTCGGTAGAGCTTCATGTACTGCAGGGGGAAAGGCCAATGGCAACCGATAACAAAACCATAGGACGTTTTCATTTAGATGGTATTCCACCGGCAAGAAGGGGAACTCCTCAAATTGAAGTTACTTTTGATATCGATGCCAACGGAATCATTAAAGTATCCGCAACGGATAAAGCGACCAATAAGACGCAGGATATCCGTATCGAAGCTTCTTCTGGACTTACCGAAGAAGAAATCAAAAAGATGAAAGCAGAAGCGGAGGCCAATGCCGAATCAGATAAGAAAGCGAAGGAAACCGCCGATAAATTGAACGAAGCTGATGGGATGATTTTCCAGACGGAAAAACAACTAGAGGACTTTGGGGATAAATTGTCGGATGACAAGAAGAAACCGATCCAAGATGCTTTAGCAGAATTGAAAGCGGCGTATGAAAGCAAAGACCTTGCATTAATTACACCAGCGCTCGATAAAATCAATGAAGCGTGGAAAGTAGCTTCGGAGGAGATGTATAAAGCGCAGGCCGATGCACAAGGCGGTGGCGGAGCACCTCAGGGGGATGCCGCTGCAAACGAAGCTGCACCTGAAAGCGACAACGTAGAAGACGTGGACTTCGAAGAAGTAAAGTAAACGTTAAATAGAGTATTTGAAAAAGGGACGGTAATTTACCGTCCCTTTTTACTTTCATCCAGTATTTTTTTCTGCCTTATGCGAATACACTAATTTTGCGGTATGATTAAAAATTACACCCGACTTCTTTTTATTGTTTTTTATGTGATGGCATCACATGCACAGGGAATCCAAACCTTTACGTTGGCTAATTTTGATTTGAAAAATCAAGTCAAATTTTGCTTGGTCAGTACCGATTATGGGAAAGAAGAGTATGATTTTAATAAAAAGGGTCTTCTTACGAAATCGGTGACCCGATATAATGATAAGGATTATGATGTGGTACACTACAAATACACCAATGGAACATTGACCGAGAAGCGTTCAGAATCGTATCGTAACCACACCTTCGACGCTAGTACCTCCATAGCGCATTTTTATACAATCGATTCAACGGATAATCTTACAATCCAGGAGCGCATATTTTCATATGACAAGGCGTTTTTGGACGAGTACGTATATGAATACGATGCAAAAGGTCTGTTAAGCACAATCAGGAGAACCAATAATGAGGGAACGGATATTACTCGTGTAGAACGTAAAAAAGAAAAAGGGGAGTTGACAACCACCCATATGCTCAATGGGGTGCCTTTAAAATCGGTTCGTACTTCCACATTAAGACCTAAGAATAGACCGGAGCAAAAAATAGTATTGACAAAAGAGTATTTGAAAGGTCAGGCCAATGAGGCTTATGAAGAAGTATTTGATAAACAGGGTCGTTTGATGGCAAAACAAGAGTTCGAATTCAATATGGAGAACCAGAAATTCGAGCCTACCGTAAGA
>JBARCC010000320.1:0-3190 GCA_049793635.1 Maribacter sp.
TGAGCTATAAGATGCTCGCAAGTCGTAAAAAAGACCTCGCTGTTTTTAGCATTGTTGGTGAATGTAATGGGCTCTTTCTTGAATTTTTCGGCCAACCGCTCGTTGATGATATAAAAGGGCTCATTATGCCAGTTGTTCTCTTGAGCAATATTGCTTAGCGCTTTCGAGACTTCCTTATCGGAAATACAATAAATAAATTTACCACCATTCTGCTTAAAATGAATGGTAAATTTCTCATCAACGGGGATATTCAAATCTGGCATATGGTCTCCCCTAGTCTCCGCTGTTTCCTTCGAAAACTTCTTCTTACCACCACCAAATAATAGATCTAAAAGCCCCATGTATACTCTTGAAATTATGATTTACTCGATAATCGAGATTAAATGATTCAACGCTTACGTCGAAATCAAATATCAATTTCTTTTAAATGCCTCGTGGATTTGTCCTCCGAGGTAGTGTTCCCAAACCTATATTTTTTAGGTGTTTTCGGTTATCTCCTTTTCTTCCGTTGTCGTTGTATTGTCTTCGGCCTTCAGTTTTTTTTCATTTTCCAAGGCTAAAATATACTTTTCGAAATTTCTTTTCCCAAAGATTTTTTCTAAATCTTCTTTAAAGATAACTTCTTTCTCCAACAAACGTTCAGCGAGCGTCGTAAGTTTATCCTTATTATCGGTTAATACTTTGATCGCTCTTTGGTATTGTTCCTCGATAATTTTAGAGATCTCCGCGTCAATTTTTCGGGCAGTATCCTCACTGTAAGGCTTTGAGAAGCCATAAGAGTCCTGACCTGAAGAATCGTAATAGGTAATATTTCCTATTTCATCGTTGAGGCCGTAGATGGTGACCATGGCCCTTGCCTGCTTGGTCACTTTTTCCAAATCACTTAAAGCACCCGTCGAAATTTTATTGAAAATAACTTTTTCCGCTGCCCTGCCGCCCATGGTCGCGCACATTTCGTCCAACATTTGTTCTGGTCGAACAATCAATCGTTCTTCCGGAAGATACCAAGCAGCTCCTAAAGACTGTCCTCTAGGTACAATGGTAACCTTAACCAGGGGAGCTGCATGCTCCAACATCCAACTTGTCGTTGCATGACCCGCTTCGTGGTATGCGATGGTTTCCTTTTCCCCGGGGGTAATGATTTTGTTCTTCTTTTCAAGACCACCGACAATCCTATCGACAGCATCTAAAAAATCTTGTTTGTCGACTGCCTTTTTTTCGTTCCGTGCCGCAATCAAGGCTGCCTCGTTGCAGACATTGGCTATGTCGGCACCAGAAAAACCGGGCGTTTGCCTAGCCAAGAAATCTAAATCCAATGTTTCCAAGGTTTTAATAGGCCTTAAATGCACCTCGAATATTTCCTTACGTTCCCTAATGTCTGGTAGGTCCACATAAATTTGGCGGTCAAACCTACCTGCTCTCATTAAGGCCTTGTCCAGTACATCTGCACGGTTGGTCGCCGCCAAGACGATTACGTTGGTATTGGTTCCAAAACCATCCATTTCGGTCAGTAATTGATTCAACGTATTTTCACGTTCATCGTTAGACCCCGTAAAATTATTTTTACCTCTTGCACGCCCTATGGCATCTATCTCATCGATAAAAATGATGGCGGGAGATTTGTCCTTTGCCTGTTTGAACAAGTCACGAACTCTCGAAGCCCCTACACCTACGAACATTTCAACGAAGTCTGATCCTGATAGAGAAAAGAAAGGCACTTTGGCCTCACCGGCAACTGCTTTTGCCAATAGGGTCTTACCGGTTCCCGGAGGGCCAACAAGAAGGGCTCCTTTTGGTATCTTTCCACCGAGTGACGTATACTTGTCAGGATTTCTTAAGAACTCAACGATTTCCTCGACCTCTTCTTTTGCACCTTCCAAACCTGCAACATCTTTGAAAGAGGTTCGGGTATCCGTTTTTTCATCAAATAATTTGGCTTTTGATTTCCCGATGTTGAAAATTTGACCTCCAGCGCCTCCTCCTCCGCCTCCAGACATTCTGCGCATCAGATAGATCCAGATACCGATGATCAGGACAAAGGGTAAAAGGGACAGCATAAAATCTAAAATAGCCGTAGACTCCTTGCCGAATTCAATGATGGTATCAAGGTTATTTTCTTTTTTAATTTCGGTAATCTCATTTTGAAAAATCTGAAGATCCCCGTAATCCAAAGTATACTGTGGTACATTGCCCGATGTAGGAAGAAAAGATTTTTCATTGACATCTTTATGCACTTCTTTGGCAATTGCTTCGTCATTTAAAAATACCTTAGCCTGATTGGTATTGGTGATGATCAAGATTTTGTTGACATCGCCATTCCTCAGATATTCTTGCAGCTCAGAGGTAGTAGTCTTTTTAGTACTTGCTAGATCATCACTGTTGAATAATTGAAATCCTATTAATAATACTGCCACCAACCCATAAATCCACCAAGAGCTAAATTTTGGTTTTTTAGGATTTGTACTGTTTTCTTTTGCCATCTTAATTTTTTATTGATTAACGCTACTCTCTATGGTGGTGAATTTTGCATCTCCCCATAGACCTTCTATGTCATAGAATTCGCGAATTTGTTTTTGGAATACGTGGACTACGACATTAACGTAATCCATCAATACCCATTCTGCATTGTCTTCCCCCTCTACATGCCAGGGCTTATCTTGGATAGCTTTGCTTACTGTTTTTTGGATGGAACCTACGATGGCATTTACATGCGTATTGGAAGTACCGTTACAAACGATGAAGTAGTCACAAACGGTATTTTCGATTTCCCTTAGATCTAGTAGATTTATATTGTGTCCTTTTACTTCATCAACTCCTTGTATAATTAATGCAATTAATTCGTCAGCGCTAGTTTTCCTTTCCTGCATTCAAAAATTTTAGTTTTTACAAAGTTATTATTTTTTTGTTCTTTTAGGTCTAGTATTTAACAATTCATTAAAGATTCACACTATCCCTTACAAATGCAAATAATCAAACTTAATGCCACGCAATCCACCAATTCATATTTAAAAAGTGTAGAGGCGAAATCGGCACTTGAGGATTTTACGGTTGTAATCGCAAAGAACCAAACCTTGGGTAGGGGGCAACAGCAAACGGTTTGGGAATCTGAGGGGGGTAAGAACTTGACCTTTAGTGTGTTAAAAAATGAAATTCAAGTGCCTAGTACCGAAGCTTTCTTATTAAGTATCTG
>JBARCC010000321.1:0-2104 GCA_049793635.1 Maribacter sp.
GTCAGTAGATAAAAACTACGAATACACCTCGATTCAATAACGACGATGATAAGGAATTTATCTTTGGAATCCGGTCACTGGCTACAAATGCAAATATGTACACTAGGACTAACCCAATAATGACTAGGTTGAACATCCTGGCTAAATACTTGGGTCGCATATTTTTGCTTGTTGAAACTTTTAATCTTCCTTTAAGGAATTCGAACTGAAGTTTGGAGTGGTCAATAAAACCATGAAATTAAAAAGTTAATGTCCTAGACGTGATGATTGACCGGGGCAAGAGGCAGAGATATTGTTTATATGAAAAATGCATCAATTCAAAAGGGAAATCGTAGGGAAAAAGATAGATGGAACCTCATGACAATTTTAGATTTTTATGAACGGCAGTAGCGCATATCAGCATACTGTATCAGTCCATAACGAGGGGAAATGAGCAATGCTAGGATGAGTACGATAAGCTTATGAAATAAAAATTCAAAAGGTCTTCACTACATAAAAATTGCACTTGTTACCATAGTGTGTGCGCTGGCAAAGAATAGAAAATGGGATGCTTTTTTAAAAAATGAAGCCCAACAAGTATATCCTTATCGGGCCTAATTAAAATACTGCTAAATCGTAAATCTTAAACGGTTATTCGGGAAGAAACTGATTGCTTTTTAAGCAACTAGGTCAATTTTATGAGGCTAGTTTTACACCAAAGGTACCCCGTTTAACCGCTTTTCAATTTTCTTCTTTTTCACGGTAACATCTTTCATTACATCCATCAAATTTGGATCCCGTGTCTCTTTGTATATTTCGTTTATACTCAATATAAGTGCTTTTGCTTCTCTCGATGCCTCGACCCTATCACTCGTAGACATATTACTCATTTTTCTTCCTATAAATTCCTGAGCTTTTTCAAGTAACTCCATGTGCTTCTTTTTTTTCAAAGTTAACGTAATATACAAATTAAGCAATTACTTGTTAATTGTATCTACTTATGGGGCAATTAGATAATAGTATTTATGAACAATTTAACTAAAATGCAGACAAAAGAGAGTCCGGTCTGGTATTAAATTCTAATTTAGAAATGGATTCCGATCAAAAAGGAAAAATTATGGGTTTCGATGTGGTCGATTACCGCTGTAATGCAGATTTCGGAGTAATAATTATGACTGCAGTCCAAAGAATGATTTGGTTTAGCAGCGCATGTTAAGAAGGTAAATGACAAATACTGTATTTCGACCAGAGGGTTATCGATACAAGCGCAAAAGGATTGGCACTTATATATTTTACCCCGTTAAATAAAAAATAATAGAGAAAGGCAACTAAAAATGATGGGATGGGGTCACCTTGAAAGTACTGATGATAATGTAATGATTTTGAATCGCGGGGATGTTGTTATTTTCGATGAAGGTCTTAGGTTTATCGGGAATGCATGGTATAGAAAATAGGTCTGTCGCTTGCAAGTTTCGACCACAGAGCCGGCCATGCAATTATAGACAGGTAATTTCTTGCCACTAGCGTTGCCTACACCATTCACCAAATGGCGGACCCAATGTTAAAAAACTGGTTTTTGTTGCGATATCCAACATATTCCCCAATGCACCGGAACCCATCGAATTTCCCTCGGTTACCTTGTTGACAACTGGGGTAAATCCCGCTCAAAGGAGTGCATAATTTCGATAAAATAATAACCTCATGCAACAATTAGACAATTTTGACTGGATCAGTATCGCACTCTATTTCCTATTGCTTTTAGCGATTGTGGTATGGGTCATCAGAAAAAAGGAGAACAACACCGAAGACTACTTTTTAGCAGGTAGAAATGTGGGGTGGTTCGTAGTGGGCGCCTCTATATTTGCTTCGAACATTGGGTCGGAGCACGTTGTAGGCTTGGCCGGTACCGGCGCAAGTAATAAATTACCGTTGTTGATTTACGAAATACATGCGTGGGTGGTGTTGATGCTGGGTTGGGTATTTTTACCTTTTTATGCTAGAAGTGGGGTGTTTACAATGCCTGAGTTTTTAGAAAAACGATTCGATGCACGGTCTAGATGGGTATTGTCGATATTTTCCATAGTCGCCTATGTACTTACTAAAATATCGGTAACCATTTATGCAG
>JBARCC010000322.1:0-5425 GCA_049793635.1 Maribacter sp.
CTAAGTATAATAATGGGACTATGAATCCAATCCGAATGCGTAATAGTATTTGCTACCGTCTTGGTAGACCCCTTCTATCATCACACCCCCTTTTTTTCCTTCAAGGGCTTTCGCCACATCTTCGGTATTTTTAACACGGTTTCCGTCTATATGGGTAATGATGAAACCTTCTTGCATCTGCGTTTCCTTTTTAATTTTACCGGGATACAATTTACGCACCTGCACCCCACCATCGATATTCAATTTTTTGCCTAACTCTTTGTTCAGGTTCTCAAAATCGGCCCCTAAAAGATTGAAGACTTCTTTTTCCTCCTTTTCGATAATGCCCGTTCCTCCTTCGGAATTATGAAGTTCGACCTCCAATTCCTTGTCCTTACCATTTCTGTTGATCCTTAGCATTACTTTATCCCCAGGCCTCTTCCCGGCAATAATTTCCTGTAAACGGGGAGATGAATTGGTTTCTTTGCCATTCACACTAACGATGATATCACCTGCTTCCACACCGCCAAGTGCTGCGCCACTGCCTTCCCCTACTTGCTCTACCCAAACGCCTTTGGTAAAATCAACATTTTTCTCTTTTGCCAAATTGCTATCCATCGTTCGTATGCTTACCCCTAACATACCGCGTTGCACGTTGCCATATTTCAATAGATCCTCAACTACCTTGGTTACGATATTGCTCGGCACTGCGAACCCGTATCCCGTATACGTACCTGTTCTGCTGGCAATGGCGGTGTTGATCCCTACCAAATTACCATCAAGGTTTACCAAGGCACCACCGCTGTTTCCGGGGTTTATCGCTGCATCGGTCTGTATAAAGCTTTCCACGGCGAACTTATCGGTATTGATTTGAATGCTTCTTGCCTTGGCACTCACGATTCCGGCCGTTACGGTAGAATTCAGTCCCATCGGGTTCCCTACTGCCAGCACCCATTCACCCACTTCTACATCATCGGAATTTACCAAGGACATGGTCTTCAAGTTTTCAGCTTTGATCTGCAATAAGGCTAAATCCGTTGTCGGATCAGTACCAATGACTTTTGCTTTGTACGATTCATTATTGTACAAGGTTACCTCAACTTCGTCCGCATTATCGATAACATGGTTGTTGGTAACGATGTACCCTTTGTCATTGATGATTACCCCAGAACCAGTGCCTACGCGTGGTTGTGATTGCATTCCTTCATGTGGGTTTCCTTTGAACATATCCCCAAAAAACTCCTTAAAGGGGTCTGGCATTTCTTTAGAACCCTGAGAGTGAAAGGAAGAACCGGTCTGTGTAGATTTGATGTGGACCACGGCATCCAATACTTTTTTGGAAGTTTCGGTAAAATCCAGCGGTTTGATATTACCGTCATTGTCCGCGGTATATAATATGTTTTTACCCGGTACGGTTTCCACCACCTGGACTCCGATAGTTTCTTTGGTGTTCTTTTTATTGAACTCGATTACCCCATAACTTACAACAAGGGCAATAATGGCCGAGAAAAGATAGACTTTCCAGGCGCTTTTACTTTTTGTATCTGATTTCATAACACGTTTAAAATTAAAATTCTTTGACTATCTAATAAGCAATAGCTATGCCACAGGTTTATCTTAAAATCCTAAAAAAAAATTAAAGTTCACTGAAATTTTAAAGATTTTTTTAGACTGATAGGTGGGTAATCGTTTTAAACATGATAAACGGGGCTTCAAACCACGTATTTAATCGGTAAAAATCAGCACTTAACGAAATACCTCTGTAAAAAAGCTTTTGCCAAAGTTTTGAAAGCGACCCGATGGTATAAAACTGACATTTTGACTTTAATGCTCGGGGATTCAATTTCGTTGCAATTTTATTTCGAACATTAAAAAACCTTTAGCATTATTTTACGTAAGTTTATCAACGAGAAAGAAAAAGAATTGAATTCATTACCCACCACGGCAATATTGTTATTTGCGAATTCCGCTAGGCAGGAATTGGAACACAAGCCCATTGCAAAAGGGGAAGGCTTATTCGACACACTCACCCAGCAGACCCTTAAGAAAGCAAAGCGTACCGGCTTGCCCGTATTCCATTTCACGGAAAAGGAACAAACAGGCTCAGGTTTTGGAGAACGTTTTACCAATGCCATCACGACCATTTTTGAAAAAGGGTTTGAAAATGTCATTACCATAGGGAACGACACCCCACAGTTAAAGGTGCACCATCTTACAACAACCGCTGAAGCCCTAGCCCACGGAAAAACGGTCATTGGCCCTTCGGCCGATGGAGGGTTTTATTTAATGGGCTTTCAGAAAGAAAATTTCAACGCTACCGCACTTAAAAACATGCCTTGGCAGCGAATGAACCTCTTTAGCCGCATTTCAATCTGGCTCAAGAACGCATCTTCGGAAATCGAAAAGCTACCTGTACTGCAGGATATCGATGACGTTAAGGATTTAAAAACTATTTTACGTTTTTCTAGATCGATCTCCCTTTCATTACTTCAGCTAATTCTCGGTGTTCTTGGATGTTCATCTATTTCACTACTTTTTCAGATTGATGGCACCCACCTGTACCTCAACAGGTCGTTGTACAATAAAGGATCCCCAATGGCACTTCTTGCCTAAAAAATCTACCCAACCACAGGGATATTGTACACATTAGAACCAGTTTATTACATGAAATATTTGTTTATGGCTTTGGCCCTGTTCCTAGTAACAGCGCTCCAAGCCCAAGAATCCATAACAGGAACCGTAACCGATGCGGAAGGAATTCCAATACCCTATGTGAACATCGCGCTATCCGGTACCAATAGGGGTACAATCACCAATGAAAACGGAGCCTTTTCATTAACGGTACCAAGCCTTTCAGGTTCCCTGACATTTTCGGTCATAGGATATACCTCAAAATCCGTTGCTATTAACGGCAGGATTTTGAAGGTCACTCTTTTAGAATCAGCCGAAGAACTCAATGAGGTGGTGCTGACCGCCCTTGGTCTTAAACGGGAGACCAAGGAATTGGGGTACGTTGTTCAAAGTCTGGATGCGGAAGGGATTACCGAAGTAAAAGCGGTGAATTTCTTGGACAACCTTGCAGGGAAGCTTGCCGGAGTAACCATCAATCAAGGGGCTACAGGGGTTGGCTCTTCCTCCAAGATTACGATTAGGGGCGAAGCTTCCTTCTCCAACAATAATCCCTTATTTATTGTGGACGGGGTACCCATCAACAACAGTTCCGTATTCAATTTCACCAATGAAGCCGCGGCAGGTTTTCAGGCCATCGATTTTGGAAATGGTGCCATGGAGGTAAACCCAGATGATATTGCCGAAGTATCTGTATTAAAAGGGCCAAGTGCAGCAGCGCTTTATGGAACTAGAGCCTCTAATGGTGTGATTGTTATCGAAACCAAGACCGGTAAGAATACAAAAGGATTAGGGATCAGTTACAACACTAGTTTTTTTGTGGATTCCGCTTTTCAATTACCAGATTTCCAAAATGAATATGGCCAAGGACAGGCGGGGGCTTTTGAATTTGTGGATGGCCTAGGGGGCGGTACTAGTGATAATATTACCTACAGTTGGGGCCCGCGTTTAGATGTCGGCAATTTAATTCCGCAGTTCGATAGTCCCGTAACCTTAGCGGATGGTTCAATAGTCAGGGGTGGAGATACGAGCCTGTATACCGGTATTCCCATTACCCCGACACCCTTTAATTCCAATCCGGATAATTTGAAGGATTTTTATGAAACCGGCACGACAACAATCAACAACATTGCCATTGCCTCCGGTTTTGACAAAGGAAATTACCGTCTTTCATTTACAGACTTAAGGAGTACCTCCATTATTCCCGGGGTAAATCTTGATCGACAGACCCTTAGTACCCGTCTTACTTTTCAACCCATCAATAAGCTTCGCATCAACTCATCCATAAATTATGTGAATTCTAAGAGTGATAATAGGCCTTCCAACGGGTATGGTTCTGAAAATGTGAACTATTCATTGGTCGCGTGGGGGCCCCGCTCCTTGAATATCGATAACCTAAGAGATTACTGGCAGCCGGGGCTGGAAGGTGTTCAGCAATACTCGTACAACTATACCTTCTTTGACAATCCCTTTTTTATTTTGAAGGAGAATACCAATTCGTTCAATCGGGACCGGGTTTTTGGAAACGTTTCTGCTAGCTACGATATCAATGCGCATTTAACGGCATCAATACGAACGGGAATGGACTATTCTAGCGAAACGCGTCAACTCCGTAGGGCTTATAGTTCCAATCGTTTTCGAAATGGTGGGTATGCCGAGCATGATGTATTTTTTAGAGAGATCAATACCGATTTTCTCTTGAATTATACCAATACCTTTAATGATGTAAGCGTAGATGTATCCGTTGGGGGGAATCGGCTTGATCAAACGGCCTTTACTTCGCAATCACAGACCACGAGCTTGGCACAGCCGGGTATTTATCGATTATCGAATGCGGCATCACCGGTAGAAGTGTTCGAATTTGAGTCGAACAAACGGATCAACAGCTTTTATGGCTTGGCGAAGTTCGGGTATAAAGATTTTTTATTTTTGGATATTACCGGGCGAAATGATTGGTCCAGTGCGTTGGCCACTCCGTTTTCGGTAGATAATACCTCATTTTTTTATCCGTCGGTCTCAAGTAGTTTTATCCTCTCCGAAATCATAGATCTGCCTCAGGCCGTGTCTTTTGCAAAATTAAGGGCTAGTTGGGCTCAGGTGGGCAATGACACCAATCCTTACCAAACAACCGGAGCTTTTGTAGCACAGACGCCGTTCAATGGCCAACCTACCTTTAGCAATCAAAACACGATTGCAAATCCCAATCTTCAACCCGAACGTACTTCTTCGGTTGAGGTAGGAGCCGATATTCGCTTTTTTGGTGATCAACTACGGTTAGACGTATCTTACTATACTGCATTGACCGAAGACCAGATCATATCCTTACCTATCGGCATCTCTTCAGGATTTACGCAGCAAGTGGTGAACGGAGGAAAAGTCCGCGCCAAAGGTTTGGAAATTATTGCTGGTATTTCACCAGTGGTATCGGACAATTTTAAATGGAATACCACCTTGAATTTTAGTACCAACCGCGCAACTGTGGAGGACCTACCCCAAGATGAGGGTCGTTTAACCTTGGCCTATTCCAGAATTTATGACAGTCAAAACCAAACGGTATTTTTACAAGTGGAAGAAGGTGGCCGCGTAGGTGATTTGTATGGAACGGGATATTTGAGGAACGAAAATGGTGACTTCATTCTTACGGCGGAAGGGCGTTACATCCCGGATAACGACCTTCAGAAATTGGGCAACTACAACCCAGATTTTATGTTGGGCTTTAGTAATCAATTCAACTATAAAAGTTGGAACCTTGGTTTCTTATTGGACTGGAGACAGGGAGGGATCATTGTTTCAAGAACACGCGCTTTAGGGAATGTAG
>JBARCC010000323.1:0-3805 GCA_049793635.1 Maribacter sp.
GGGAAGAGAAATGCAGCGGACACGTGACAGGGACGAAATGCTGGAAGATTTTATAGCTGCTTTCGAATATTTAAGGAGCCATGAATCCTGTAATGGGAAAATCGGGGTGGTTGGCTTTTGTTTCGGAGGGTGGATTTCGAATATGATGGCAGTTAAAGTACCAGACTTAAGTGCCGCTGTTCCATTTTATGGAGGTCAGCCCACAGAAGATATAGAACAAATTAACGCAACGCTTATGTTGCACTTTGCGGGGTTAGATGAACGCGTTAACGCAGGATGGCCGGCTTACGAAAAAGCATTAGAGGAGCATAAAATAGAAAACGAGGCTTTTTTCTATCCTGAGGTAAATCATGGTTTTCACAACACCTCAACACCAAGGTATAATAAGGAAGCCGCCGAATTGGCATGGAACCGCACTATGGATTTTTTCAAAAAGAAATTGTCTTAAACAATTGAACGTTAGTAGTTTTAGACGGGGTAATGTTAGATAAATGCAACATATAGGGTTACATTTTCATTGATTCGAGTTAAGTGGATAGTGATTAAAAACATACATTTACTTCATAAACAATCTAAAAAATAACATTATGAGAAGTCTTTTATGGTTAGTAGCGGTAATTTGTATAATCGTTTGGTTGCTGGGTATGCTGGGAATTGTCCCTGGTCTTGCAACGGGTAGTCTAGTTCATATTCTATTGGTAATTGCAGTTATCGTTATTTTATATAACATAATTTCAGGAAAAAAGGTACTATAGTAGTATTACTTAGTACTTTTAACGAAGAGTATAAGCGAGCCCTAGAAATTCAATTCTAGGGCTTGTTGGTTATAAATAGTTTCGATAACCCTGCCCCTAAAAGCGTTTTATTGTATAACTTTCAGGAAACAAGAGCCTTATGAAAAAATTAAAAAGTAGTGTGTTAGTGCTGTTTACCGTGTATGCATTCGGTCAAACCGATACCAAGATGGTCATTCCGGACAAAGCGATACAAATAAAAACCGCGACGTTGCCTATTCCCGAAGCGGATCAGGCGAACGCAATGGTGTACGGTTACAATACAGAAGGTGAACTCATCGTATTACGGGAGGGTAGCAATTTGCTGGTATGTTTGGCAGATGACCCTTCAAAGGAGGGCATTAGCGTTTCATGCTATGTAAAGAGTTTGGAACCCTTTATGAAAAGAGGCCGCGAATTGACTACAGAAGGGAAAAACGCGATGGAAAAAAGAACGATACGCGGACAAGAAGTTACCGAAGGAAAATTAAAAATGCCAACGGAACCTAGCATGACCTATATCTATTACGGGTCAGAGGAGGACTATGACCCAAAAACTGGTAACTTGAAAAACGGACAGTTTCGCTACGTCATCTATACACCCTTTGCAACCCCTGAATCAACGGGTTTGCCAATCGCACCTCACGCAAAGGGGATGCCATGGCTTATGGATCCGGGTACGTTTAGAGCACATATAATGATAGGCCCGTTTTAAGAAAATGCATAGACCTTATATACTTGCTGAAGCGAACTGGGAGAGTTTGAGGGAAGAGCGTTTCGATTTGGCCATATTGCCGTGGGGAGCCACCGAGGCGCACAATTACCATTTACCCTATGGCACCGATAACTATCAGGCCGAAAGCATGGTGGAATTGGCTGCCAAAGGTGCTTGGGAAAAAGGAAAGAAAGTCATCGTATTGCCAACGCTCCCTTACGGGGTGAATACAGGCCAAAAAGATATCTATTTGGATATTAACCTGAATCCTTCGACCCAATTAGCAATCTTAAAGGATATTGTCACTGTTTTAAATAGACAGGGTATCTATAAGCTCTTGCTGTTCAATGGGCATGGCGGTAATGATTTCAAGCCTATCATTCGTGAGCTAGGGCTTTTGTTTCCCAAGATGTTTATCAGTTTTTGTTTCTTTCCCAAAATGTTGGATAAGGCTGCCTATTTTCAAGAAAAGGGTGATCACGCCGATGAAATGGAGACTAGCTTGATGTTATATTTGAGACCCGACTTGGTTTTGGAAAAAGAAAAATGGGGAAGGGGCGAAGAAAAGAAAATCAAGATCGATGGATATAATCAAGGGTGGGTCTGGGCAGAACGCCAGTGGTCCAAGGTGAGTGCAGATACGGGTATCGGTAATCCAGAACATGCAACACCTGAGAAAGGGGAGCAATTTTTCAACGATATCTGTGCCATGGTCGATACGTTGATGTGTTCTTTATGTGACGCCGATTTAAATGACCTTTATGCATGAGATGGCCATAGCTCATTTCAACTCTTTGGCGACCAATGCTATGTACGACTTCATAGCCTGTTTTTCGTTCATGTTTTTCGCCTGGAATAGCGCATTGGCCTTGAAAGCATTGATTAAAGGAGTTTTGCTTCCGGGATTTTCGAAATTTGCATTCGCTATTTTGTAATAAGCGTATAATTTAAGAAGCACATCTGCAGGTATCGGCTCTGTAAAACTATTTACATAGGTAACGGCCTTTTCAAAATCAATATGTATCTTCTTCTTTTTCATTAGGGTTGATGAACGTAGCAATGCACGTTTGGGCGCCTTTTACTTTTTGATTCAGTTTTACATTGATTTGACAATCTAAAGGTAAGAACAAGTCTACCCTTGAACCAAATTTTATAAATCCTGCATCTTCACCTTGTTGAATGCTCTCCCCTTTTTCAGCGTAATTTACGATGCGTCTCGCCATTGCGCCTGCAATTTGTCTATACAGTATTTCACCAAATTTCGGGGTTTTGATGACGATGGTCGTCCGCTCATTTTCCTCGCTTGATTTAGGATGCCAAGCTACTAAGTACTTTCCCGGATGGTATTTGGAATAGGTAATGCTACCACTTGCGGGATACCTGGTGACGTGAACATTAATCGGAGACATGAAAATGGATACCTGCCTTCTCTTTTCCTTGAAATATTCATTTTCCATCACTTCTTCAATGACCACGACTTTACCGTCTACGGGAGCTAAGATTTCATTAAAATTTTTAGCTGCGATTCTTTTGGGATTTCTAAAGAACTGAAGTATGGTGACCATGAAGATCAACGCTGTTATTTGCACTACAAGCTTGACCCAATAGATATCGATCAAATAATGGGCTAGAAGAACGCTGATCCCTACGATGAAAAACGATAGTAATATGATTTTTTGTCCCTCTTTATGAAACATAACTAAAAATGTTAAGTGTTAAATATGCGAACGGCGCTGCAAACACAAGGCTATCCAACCGGTCAAGCATCCCTCCGTGTCCCGGTAAAATGGCTCCACTATCCTTTACCCCGGCCAATCTTTTAAGCTTGGATTCGACCAAATCCCCTAAACTCCCGGCGACTACGATTACGGTTGCCAGTATCATCCACTGTATAGGGCTTATCAACTGTTCTTGGGTAGCGATCAGGTATGCGGCACCAAGTGCAAATATAAAACCACCTAGGGTACCTTCCACTGTTTTCTTTGGCGAAACGGATGGAAATAATTTTGTTTTTCCGATACTCTTACCCACTAGGTAGGCGAACGAATCGTTTACCCATATCAAAATAAAAATTCCCATGATCAGCAATTTTGCGAAAGCATCGATTTTGTAGGGAATCATTGTAAGAAATATACACCCTCCCCCGATATAAAAAAGACCTATACCAAATTTTAGAAATGTATTGAATTGCACTTCTTTTTTGGAAAAGAGGTTGATCAAAAGGTAAACGTCTACCACAAGGGTGATGAACATTAGAATATTTATCAGTTGTTGGTCTTTTACCAAATAGATGAATGCCCACCAAAGGCCTAAATAG
>JBARCC010000324.1:0-1957 GCA_049793635.1 Maribacter sp.
GAAATACCCTTTCCCCTTCAGAATCTATTTTTTCCGGGAGTTTATCCATCACCTTTTGATAGAAAGGGAGGCGTTTCAAACCTTCAGAGAACGTTTTTAAATCGGTATCATTGGTCCGTTTTAAATAGTTTTCCAAAGTCTCCTTTTCGGGATGATAAACCTCCAAAAAATGGAACAAGGCCTTGAACATTCTAGAAGCTGCCCCAGACGCTGGAACGAATTTAAGGATATCGAGCTGTTTGGATTTCTCATCATATAGGGTAATCAATGTACGTTCCTCATCCTTGGAGAATCGAAGAATTCCATTACCAATGACCGCAGCATGTTTTAGGTTTACAAATGGAATGCCCTCTTGAAAGGTTTTTACATATTGTTCTACCCTATTCTTGCTGATGCCTTTTTCCTTGATCTGTTCTTCGTCTTTCGCAGTAAATTCTATCATTTTTCTAGTAACTTGTCTATATAGATTATCGCCTTGCTTAATCGTTCTTTTTTACCTCCTTTCAAGGTAATAAAATTTTTCCCGTATTTCTCAAGTGTCTCCTTAAAATAGTTGAACATTTTCTCCCTTTCGGTAGGTTTGTCCCTTAAATCATCAGCCTCCCAAGGAATATCAATGTACGTCAATAGATAAAGGTCATATCTATTCTGTAGTGCGTGTTTTTCAAGGATAGGGTCACAGTTTCCGACATAATACGCTTCGGAATATACTTTGGTCTCGAGCAAATCGGTATCGCAGATCAAAAGATCCGATGCTTTTTTGGCCAGAGCGTTTTCCAGTTTCATCTGACCTTCTGCAATCGGCAATAAATCTTTGGGTTCACAAGTCTTCCGTTCGTTGTTCCATTTATCCTGAAGATATTCTCGAGCATACTCTGGTACCCAAACCGTATTATAGTGCCTGGCCAATTGCTCCGATAAGGTCGTCTTACCCGTCGATTCTGGGCCGAAAAGGACCACCTTTATGACATTTGAAGGCTGCTGCTTATATTTTTCTTCCATGCATTGTACCCGTAAAAGGCCAGTATTGTAAAGATGAGGTATTGAAAACTTGTGAATGTAAATCCTTTATAAAAATAGAGCGGTATGGAAATTAGGTCTCCCACGATCCAATAGATCCAATTTTCTACTTTTCGCTTTGCCATCAACCACATTCCCACAAAAAATATGGCGGTCGTTAGGGTGTCGATATAGGCCGTCCAACTTGTCCACTTATCAAAACTCTGATACACCACAAAAACGAAAACCAAGGTGGTTAAAAATATGAATAGCGAGATTTTATGCTCTTTCGGAGTTACGTGGCTTATAGGAGTAACATGTGAATCATCAACCTTTCTGGTCCAAATGTACCACCCGTATACACTCATGGCGAAATAATACATATTGATGAGCATATCGCCCAACAACCCCCATTTTAAGAGGAGGTACACGAAAATTGAGGTACTGACCATACCGGTCGGATAGACCCAGATATTATTCTGTTTGGAAAACCATACGGACGACAGTCCGAAAAGTACGGCAACGATTTCTAAAGCGATGTCCAGCGTTTCATACTCCCCATATTGCCCAAAAAAAAATTCAAAAATGGGGTTCATAGGCGCTTCTGTCAGATTTTACAATTTTCATGAACAGCAACCCTTTATCCATTAATTCAAACGCTGTTTTAATTTCTTGATGCAATACGTTCATTACGGCATCGTAAGGACCATACACTTGCGTACTCAACGGATTTTCTAGAAGGGTCAGCCCAGAGTCCCGTAATTTTTTGATAAAGTTAATGATGTGCTGCTCAAAATCGTCTTGCAAAGGGGAAAAGGTAAGTTCTACGGATATGTTCATGTCGTTCGTTGTTCGTTGTTCGTTGTTCGTTGTTCGTTAAATGAAAAAAATCACTTCATATCCTATGCTTTTTATTCCATATGTTCAAGGCCGGCAAGCGCAGTGACCATCGATAATG
>JBARCC010000325.1:0-2703 GCA_049793635.1 Maribacter sp.
GTTTAATTTTTCAAATTCTTCAGAATCGTATTCTTTAAAAGATTTTAACCATTTTTCAGAATGATAAATATTAATTATTCCTAAGTTCTGGTTGAAAGTCCAACTATAATCTGTTGATTGCCCAGCTCCACAATAAATATATGTATCATAGTTAACATTGCATTCATTGAAGTCAAGTAACGAGATTGTAATGTTGACTTCTTCTTTGGGATTCTTAAACTCTTTAGATCTTCTGAAAATGTAGTTATCATCTTCCAATTCATACTCGTTAAGGTCTAGAGTCCAGTTTCCATAGAAATCCATTTTTGTAAGTGAGTTGTTTTGTCCGGTAGCAACAAACGTATAAGCGAGGCAAATAATTATTATGTAACCCGTTCCTTTCATAATAGCTTAAACATCAAAAATTGCTCCAAAATTACACACAACATCATCGCACATTCAATGTTCAAGCTTGTTTATAGGGCTTTTTGTGATTGAAATTCAAAAAATAAAACCACCGAACTATCAGATTAACTTTTAAAAACATGACGAAAGACGGTTCGAATGACCCTTGAATACCTGCTACAGGTAAAAAAGGAATTTCTAGGTATATTTAAACCGAATCGCCGAAGCAATTAAATCTAGATTATTACACAAACTACCTCGGGGCATACCTAAAGGCATTCGAATGAAATTCATGTTTGATTTCGAAACAAATTACGGAGCAGTTCCTCACGATTATCGCGTAAATTCTGTTCTAAAGCTCAACATTCCTCAAAAGAGTACTATTTTTGCTAAAATTATAGAACTTATGACCGTAAATATAGACCATTACAAAGGTCTTATAGATCGCCTTGGTGCGTTAAGGAGGTATCTTTGACATCGATGCTAAATTAATAGAAATAGAGAACGAGCAAGAAAAAACCTTAGCTCCCGATTTTTGGGACCATCCTCAAGAAGCGCAATCCCATATGAAATTCATCCAGTCAAAAAAACAATGGGTAGATGATTATGCTGTAGTGCAAACCTTGGTCAATGACTTAGAAGTGTTGCTGGAATTTCAGGAAGAAGGCGAAGTTGCTGAAGAAGAAGTAGCACTCCAGTACGATAAGATCCTAAATCTTATTGAGAAAATGGAGTTCAAAAATATGTTATCCGAGGAAGGTGATGAATTACCCGCGGTACTCCAAATTACGGCAGGGGCCGGCGGCACCGAAAGCTGTGACTGGGCCGCGATGCTTATGCGCATGTATATGATGTGGGCAGAAAAGAACGGATATAAAATCAAGGAGCTCAATTATCAGGAAGGGGATGTAGCCGGTATAAAAACCGTTACGTTAGAAATTGATGGTGCGTTCGCTTTTGGATGGTTGAAAGGGGAAAATGGCGTGCATCGCCTGGTTAGGATTTCGCCATTCGACAGCAATGCAAAACGACACACGTCCTTTGTGTCGGTTTACGTATATCCCTTGGTAGATGACAGCATCGAAATTGAAGTGAATCCTGCGGATATCACCATTACCACTGCGAGATCTAGTGGAGCCGGAGGACAAAATGTGAATAAGGTAGAAACAAAGGTTCAGTTGACCCACCACCCAACGGGCATTCAAATATCCTGTTCGGATAGCAGAAGCCAGCATGACAATAGGGCCACTGCCATGAAGATGCTGAAATCACAACTCTATGAAATTGAACTTCGAAAAAAAATGGAGGCTCGCCAAGAAATAGAATCTTCCAAAATGAAGATTGAATGGGGTTCGCAAATCCGAAATTATGTAATGCACCCCTATAAATTGGTGAAAGATGTAAGAACGGGTGAAGAAACGGGAAATGTAGACGCAGTTATGGACGGAGATCTCGATCGATTCCTTAAGGCTTTTTTGATGATGATGGGGCAAAAAGAGGAGGAATAGTGGTTGAGGGTTGATTACTTCGGTTACCCTCAGCGCACAGGTTGTTGGTTGTTGGTCGTTGGTCGTTGGTCGTTGGAAAATAAAAAAAAAGGATACTGGTCAGAGCCAAAGTGAAAAATATCCACCAGAAATAAAAAAACAGTGCCATTGGGCGGAGCCGAAGTGAAACACCTTCCCTAGGTGAAGCAGAAGATACTTGTGCTGTAATGCATAAAAAACCAATACGCTTTTAGTTGTAATTAAATGATTAAAATATACCACAATCCACGATGTAAAAAATCAAGAGAAGGATTGGCCATTCTCGAAAATTCTGGCAAGCCTTTTGAGGTAATAGGTTATCTAGACGGTAGCTTATCAAAGAAGGAATTAAAACAGATTATTGAATATTTGGAAATAAAACCCATTCAGCTCATTCGGAAAAATGAATCCGTTTGGAAAGAGAACTATAAGGATAAGGCATTAACGGATAATGAGGTCGTTGCAGCAATGATTTTACACCCTAAGTTAATAGAAAGACCAATAGTGGTGCATAATAACAAAGCCGTCATCGGAAGACCTGCCGCGCGTATAAAAAGCCTCATCGCCTAATTTGTTTAATGAACTTTGATTATCATTAAACACATTAACAAAGTTTTAACCATGTCTCGCTAAACCAACGTATAATTTTACAATCTAAACATATGAAAAAAGTAGTAACCTCGGGTAGTATTAACTGTTTAATGCTGTTCATCATTCTATTTTCAAGTTCTGAAACATTCGCCCAATTCGGGAATAATGGCTATGGTTATGGTCGTGGAGGCAACGGATACGG
>JBARCC010000326.1:0-4856 GCA_049793635.1 Maribacter sp.
GGCCAATATGCTCGACCTCGGATTGATGAAAAAGTTGCTGACCGATTTAACCGCCATCCGAAAGGTCATCGTAGGGCTTCAATAACCTCGCCTTTTTATACAACCTAGTTTTTAGCTCATCGGACAATGCGCCCGAAGGACACCGTTTTCGCTGTTCAGAATTAAATACCCTTCTTCTTTTTGGAAGTTTAAATCGTTAACTATAGCATGTTTACTCAATAGCTCAAAAAAATCCGTTTACTTGGCCATAAACTTGGAAAAGTAAGGGATAAACCATTACACGTTTTGTATGATGACAATTTTATACGATTTAAAATGTAAGTCTGGTTTTCTTTGAGGTATGAAGAAACCAAACTGACTTTTTTAAACAGATCCTTCGAAATGGATAAAGTGTCCCTATAAATAAGCAGTTCCAAAGGTTTACACACCGTCCGGATAAGGTGGTTACTTTTAGGTTTTATGATTTTAAAAAGGTTTGAAGGTGTTCAATTTAGTAGAATTTACCGGTACGTACCGAATAGGCATCCTTGAGCACTGCGACCAAAATAGCATTATCGATGTCTTCCATAGAAACATAACGTAACGAACGAACTACTTTTCTATTTTCAGATATTAAAACATCCTCGTGTTTGGTAAGATGAGCAGAGTTCCAAAAACCCAAGTCCACAAAATGCTTCTTATGGGAAACGTTGATATAACATATCGGAGAGGTACCGATATAAAAACAGGGCAGCTTCCATTTGTATTTCAATTCGATATCCGGTAGCGTTGACTCGATCATCATTTGCAGATGTAGAACGATGCTTCTATAGGGTTCTGGCTGGTCTAACATATACTTTTCTGCTGGCCTCATGAATGCATCCCATTAATTCTGGTATAAGTTATCCATATTGTTTAGAATGACCAATAGCATATCCTTAATTTTGCATTCTTTAAGTCCTGATTATGATTTTAAACAATACTTTTTTTCTTGTCTTCCTTCTAGGTATGCTGTTTGGCATATTCCGCGGCAGCGCTCAACAAACTGATCAAGAGGAATGGATTTTCAAAAACAGTAAAAGTCTTTCAGAAATGTGGGAACTGGAGGAGGAATACCACAAGGGTACTTTTTTGATTACCTCTTATAAACCCATCTACCTGATGGTGGCTAAATATTCCACGGATACCAATACATTTCCGAGAGCGGAAAATTCCATGAAAACCTTGGATAGTCCTGTCAATCTAGACCCTATTGAAGCCAAATTTCAACTCAGTTTAAAAACGAAGGTATTTCATAATATGCTAAAAGGCCATATGGACCTGTGGGTTGCCTATTCACAGACCGCTTACTGGCAGATCTATAACCAAAAACTTTCGAGGCCCTTTAGGGAATTGAACTATCAACCTGAAGTCATCGCTAATTTCCCGGTAGAATTTCCCTTCCTGGGTTTCGATACCAAAATGATCGGCGTGTCCATCATCCATGAATCCAACGGGCAATCGGACCCCATTTCGAGAAGCTGGAACCGTGTTGCCTTCCATGCCGCTTTTGAGCGTAACAATTGGCAGGTACTTTTAAAACCGTGGATACGACTCGGCAGTAAAATTGACGATAACGAGAACATATCCGATTTTATTGGAAGAGGAGAAGCCAATGTAATTTACGATTGGGGAAGGCAGCGGTTTACGGCCATTGCCAGACACTCTTTAAACCTCGGCGAAAAAAGCAGGGGTAGTGTACAATTGAATTGGTCGTTCCCTATCTATAAAAATTTTAACGGGCATCTGCAGTTGTTCGATGGGTACGGAGAAACACTCATCGATTATAACCATCGACAGACCACATTGGGGTTGGGAGTTTCACTGATCAATTAACAATACCTTAATCCAATGGTTATCCTTTTAACGCTTTGGTATGGCTCGATTTTCATATTTTTGGACAAATATCACTTCAATGATCGTTAAGTACTACCTGCATTTTTTCTTGTTGATATCGTTGGCCCTACCCGCACAAGAACATGAACACCGTAGTGCAGGGGCACTTCATTTTCCCGATATCCCGGGCTATACCAGTTTAAAGACCGATTTACATATACACACCGTTTTTTCCGACGGCGATGTTTGGCCGAACATTCGTGTTATGGAAGCCCTACGTGATCATTTGGATGCGATATCCCTTACCGAGCATTTAGAATACCAGCCGCATCTTAGTGATATTCCCCATCCGGATAGGAACCGATCTTATGAAATAGCGCTTGCCGAAGCCAAAGAACATGAACTGCTCATCGTACATGGTTCCGAAATTACACGTAGTGCACCCATGGGACACAACAATGCGGTATTTATAGCCGATGCAAATGCTATCTTACAGGAAGATGCCAAAACTGCATTTTCTGAAGCCAAAAAGCAAAATGCATTTGTCTTTTGGAACCATCCTGCGTGGTACGCCCAGGCCCCAAAAGGGAATCCCATCTTGGGGGACTTTCAAAAAGAGCGTATCACAAAAGGGGAACTTCACGGTATTGAAGTTATCAATTCCGTTGACTATGCCCAAGAATCCTTGGCCCTTGCTTTAGAAAACAATCTCACCATTATGGGTACGAGCGACATTCATGGTCTCATTGATTGGGATTATACAGAAAAAGGGAACAAGCGGCCGATTACCTTGGTCTTTGCCAAAGAAAAAAGTTTGGAGAGTCTGCGAGAAGCCCTATTCGCTGGGCGTACGGTTGCCGTTTACAATGATTTACTGGTGGGAAAGGAAGAATTTCTTATCCCCTTGATCAGCGCCAGCGTGGTTGTGGAGAAAGCGACCTATATCGAGGACACCACGGTGTTGGAATTGGAACTTAAGAACATTACCAGTAGTGACCTTCTCTTCCAAAACGAATCCGATTACACGTTCTACGACAGTTCCCCCGTTTTTGAAATTCCTGCTGGCGAAACCAAAAAGGTATTGATAAAAACCTTGGAGAAAAAATCGAATATTGAACTGAAATTAAAAGCCTTGGGCTGTTTTACGGCACCTAAAGTACAGCCTGTGATCATCTGGAATATTACGATTAATTAAGGGTCGACATAAAACCTCAATTTCTTTGCGAATAGGAGCGGACACCTTTTATGTAGAACATGCAAACTCAGAATTTTTCCAATCCTAACTAATGAACCTTAGACAGATTTTATCGCCTTGGTTACCCTTATTCCTTTCCATCTACATAATCCTGCAAATAACTATAGCGCTCTGTCAGCGTTCCGTTTTGGGTCATTCGGGCACGGTGTAGTACCCCATCTTTGTCATCGTTGAAAAATGCGGGAATTACATTTTTTATGAATGCCTCGCCGAACCCTTCACTGGCATCACGTGGTAGTTCGCAAGGCAGATTATCGACCGCCATGACCGCAATCACATCGTTTTTTTTATAATCCGCTTCATTCTCCGTCGCCGGGTCATACCCGTAAATAGGCTCGGCAATGGTAGAAGGTCGTATGGTGCTCGCTACCGGACCGTCGATATCACAACTCACATCGGCAACAACTTTAATGTTAAACTCTTGGTGTTTTGCATCTCCCCGGGTAAAAAGATAAGGCGAGCCTTGACCGTAATAATGTCCTGCGATATACACATCCGTCACTTTGGCAAATCGAAAAAAGTTGGACTTATATTCTTCCGGATGTGCAAAGAAATCTGCCTTTGTGCCGCGCTTACCGTCTTTCCGTTTATTATATTCGCCGGCATCGATTTGACAATACACAGGTTCTGGGAATTCCTGTTCCAAAAACTCGGATACGGTTACCCTTCGCATTGCCATACCGTCCAGCATTTCACGAGAGCCATTGCCTACCCTGCCCCTGCCGGTCAACAGTACTTTTATAGGTGGAAGTTTTAGTTTTTTGAGTTCATCGATCAAGGCTTGCTGATCTTCCAAATCGTTGGCTTTTGGTAACTCGAAAGCATCGTATTTGAGTCCGTATGCCCTAAATCCGTTATACGCCCCCACAATACCGGCATACCTACCAAATGCGACCAAACGTTGTTCTTGGGCGTTAGTGATGACCTCATGGTCGTAGAGTTCTATATTCTTGTCCAAAACTGCTTTAAGTAAATTGCGGTTGTAGGGCTGCTTTTTGATGGTATGTGAAAAGAAAAAGTATTTTTTATTCGGGATCAATGCGGCTATCGGAACCTCCTTCACTCCTAAAAGCACATCGCATTGGGCCATGGTATCGGCTACCGTAATGCCCATTTGTCGATAAGCGGCATCTGGATAGGTGCGGATGGGTGAAGGCTCAACGATAATTTCTGCCTTTGGATGGGACTTTAAGACTTTTTGACAGGCTTTTGGGGATAGCACGACGCGCTTATCCGGTGGATTCTTACGTTCTCTGATGATTCCGAACTTCATATCACTATTTGGTATAAATATTGTATAAATGTAGTGGGATTTGCAGCAGTTCACAAACTTTTGTTAGCTTTGCTGCCCGCGTTCAGTCCTTTGACTGAATTTATGTGGAACGCAGTCGAATTGCACAGGATGACAGAAGCGGAATTTTGCGTTAGGGATAGAGGCAAGTACCGAGTACTGCCGAAAGCCCGACCCTTTTGCAAAAAGGGAAACGCCATCGCAGATGTTAAACGTTAGACGTTAGACGTTAGACGTTAGAAAAAAATAAATGGGCAGCTAACACGGGTTTGGTTGCTAAAGTTCTTTGAAAAAAATCATGGGAGAATTGTACATTTTGAGCTAGTTTCTTCGCCGCAGTTTACGCTGAGCGTAGACGAAGTACTCAGGGTTCAATTCGTTTACTATCGGTATAACCGATAGAACTCATTGAAGGGGCCGACCGGTTTTGACAGCGAGACCAGTTGGAATGTAAGC
>JBARCC010000327.1:0-3280 GCA_049793635.1 Maribacter sp.
TTTTTCGAGGGAGTAGAAGGGAAAAATATATAATACGAATGCAATCCCATCCATTGCAGATGTTCGTATAACCTTCTTCATGATTCCTTTGTTTCATTCTTTTTTATTGATTTCATAAAGAAGACCCTTTGGCACCGTAATCCAATTTTCTAAGCAAACCTGATAGTTCTACCTCTTTGAAATTTCGATGAACTACCATTTTTTTAACGTTTGGATTAAAACCTTGTTGAAATACCTTCGTAGATAGGGCACAACAATTAAAACTTAAAATGATGAACAGAAATTTTTTAAAAACAGGAATTATAATTACTCTGGGTGCTTTTCTATTCGTATCGTGTACTAAAGATGACGATAACAACGATGCACAAGTGGCAGAAAGCACACAATTGTTTGCTTCCAATAACAATGATGGAAACATCACAGTGTACGATATGGTGTCTGGAGATGTTAAAACGTTGGCCACTGCCTCAACTATGGCAGAAGGAGTCTATTACGACGCAGGTGCAGATGAAATTATACAGGCTTCCCGTTCTTCGAATCAATTAAATACGTATGCTGGAATTTCGACATTGCTTAGTGGGAACGCGCTTAACATTTCTATTTCTGCCTCGATTTCTAGCGAATCGGCATTGGAAAGTCCAAGGGATATTGCCGTAAATGGAAATATGGTGGTGGTATCTGATAATGCGGACGTAGATGGAAATGCGGAAACACCTGATGGACGACTTTTTATATTTACAAAAAACGCAGGCTCCCTGACTCTTCGAAATGTGGTCACCACAGATTTTGCGGTATGGGGAATAGAGTTTGTCGGCAACGATCTTTATGCGGTTGTGGATAAAACCAATCAATTGGCGGTGTTTGCAAATTTTACGGCAAGCAATACAGCTAATACGGCCGTTATAGCCTCTAAAAAAATTGCCATAGAAGGAATCATTAGAACGCACGGTTTAGCGTATGATAAAGGAACCATGATCTTGACCGATATCGGCAATGCGATGGACGATGCTGATGGTGCGTTCCACATTATTACCGATTTTGATTCAAAGTTCTCTAGCGTTTCAAATGGTGGCATAATGGCCGTGGCAAGCAATCAAATAAGGGTTGCAGGAAGTTCAACTTTATTGGGAAATCCTGTTAGCGCTGAGTATGATGCCGCTACCAAGACCATTTTCATCGCTGAAGCTGCCAACGGAGGCGGTAGGGTTTTAGCATTTTCAAATGCCGATGCTGGTGGTAACCTAATGCCAAATGTAAATAATAGTTTGTCTAAGGCGTCTTCCTTATATTTTTATAGTACGAAATAGTGTTTGGTTTGTTTTAATGTTAAGTAAAGTCCGTTGTAAAACGGACTTTACTTTTTAAAAGTGTCTGTATCCTAGTTTAGTTCAAAATGATTTGTCGGGATAGGCGTACCTCTTTCCTAATAGTAAAGTCTCGGAACGTATTACCGATTGAATCATGATGATTTTCCGTTTTCGGTCCCTTCACATTTCCATTTGTAATCATTGCACATTCTTTAATACCTGTTTCATACATAGGTAAAGACATGTTGCTTAAACAATTTAACTTTACATTTTGAGCCGATAACGATATCAATTGGGTAAATTGATAGATAAATACCCATAAAGTGTCCATTTTTATGGGACATTAAAGCCATGGCTTATTCTTTATGTTAGACGATAACCAAAAGATTTTTTAATGGTTGCCGTACTTAAACCATCCATAAATAAAAAAATGGGTTTGGGTATTTTTTACAGTTTTCATTGGAATAGCGTGAAGTGATTTCAACTAGAGTCAGTAAAAGATTTTTTCTGCTTTGATACGTACCTCAATTCCTACATAGAATTTCAGGAACCCTATATTTTAAGTTCGCCGCGTTTCAAGAGAGGAAATTAAGCCATGTATTTCATCGATCATAATCCTGTTTTCAACGGTTTTGGGTTCTTTTCAAAAGTTAATTCCATCTTAAAGCCATATTCTTGCAATCAACTTATTTTTGAGATTGACGTTGGTTCAACCGAGATTTCCCCCCTCCATAAAATAGTTGGCTCGCACCCCACATGCGAAAATGAACTTACCTGAGTACGTTATGGTTTGTAAATAACCAGCATACTGAATGATTAAAAATTACTCGAAAAAACCACGTGAAGGGGCTTTGTCCATTACTTCATTTTTAAATTTTCAATGTACTTGTTTACATGCATCCCTTGTAAATAGAATTCAGTTCTATGGACAAGGCTTTTCTATGTTTTCCCAAAACTTAAATAATTCTCTAGTACCAACCCACATTTAAATTGCATTATGAAGAATTTTACGCTACTATCTGTTGTTTTCTTTTTTTCCTTGGCCGCTCTTGGTCAGACACCCTGTTCACCCATCAGTCCATTAGATTGTGCTGAGGTTGAAGTTTCGCTACCCGTGAATTTCGATTTTAATTCAAGTTCTCCGAATACGATTTTGGACAACAATACTTTGGGAACGGGGTTTACTGCCGTATTAGAACATTCGGAAAACAGAAAGTCTGGAGACATCCCAATTTCCAATCCTTTATTGAACGGTTATGAACCTTCTTTACTTTCGCTGAGTTCGGGTAGCTTGGAAATAGTCTCTCAAGGGGGAATAGCGTTCTTGAACCCACCTCCGAGTAATGGTAATAATAACCAAGTAAACACACTTGGTGTTGGGTTGAATAATCTCCAAGAAAAAATTAGTGTAAGAACCACGATGTTGAACATAACCACTGGTGGCGGTTCTGCTCAAGCGGGGATATGGTATGGTTATGATGAGGACAACTTTGTGAAATTGAATGTCAACGATAACAATATAGAACTAAGAACAGAAATTGGAGGTCTTTCTGCCAATGCAACCCAACAGGTGCAACAGGCCTTAGGTGCCTCCGGTCAGACGGTGCAATTAGAAATGGTCATCGATCCTATTGCCCTTAATGCAGATGCATATTACACCATAGGTACTGGTTCAAGAACCTTACTTGGAAGTCTTCCCATTCCTGCGGCGTATATAACGGGAAGGGATATTGACGGCCCAGGTGCGCAAAACAATGTTTCTTTTGCCGGGATATATGCAACACATCGAAATGGCGCCCAATTTACGGCCCGTTTCGATGAGTTTAGTGTTGAGGAAGTGGTAGTAACACAGGATCCTTTTGCGGCATTCATCAACTTTCAGAACAACCCGTCCTTTACCACACCTCCTGCAGGGTATCTTGCAGATTATGGGAAAGCCTTTGGAAACGCGTCTGTGCTGCTAAATAGTACTG
>JBARCC010000328.1:0-12817 GCA_049793635.1 Maribacter sp.
GCCTACCGCCACATGTGCAATGGCGGTATGACCATCAACCCGAAAAGGACAGTGCAGAAGAGCGGTTATTGAAGGTACTAAGGCATCCCAAAGAATGGCTTTAAGATTCGCTTTTTTAGGGATTTTCCTATCCTTTATTGGATATGGTCAATCGCAGGATTCAACTTATTTAGTGGGATTTTCAGATAAAATCACACTCAGGTCAAGCCTTCAGAACACCTCGAATAATTTTACGATCAAGGATAAACTCACCCGCGAGAAGACCGAATTCATCCCAAACGATAAAAGTTATTTGAGCGTTTCCGTGCTATTCCGTGCTGTGGAACTCAGTATCGGATATGCCCCCAATTTTTTAACCGAGAACAAGGACAATGCAGATTCTAAATTGGTCACGCTGAACTTTAGAATGTTTTCAAAACAGTTTATGCAAACGGTAGACTACTACAAACAGGTGGGCTTTACGGTACGCACCCAAGACTTTACGCTGCCCGTTCAAGACCTTAAAACATTAAAAATTGGAGGGAGCACCAGCTATATTTTCAACCCCAACTTTTCGTTTCGCGCCATAACCTCACAAAGCGAATGGCAAAAGAAAAGCACAGGAAGTTTTATTCCAGGCGTGTCCTACAATTTCACCAAGTTTAAATTAGAAGATCCGGTTTTTGAAAATAGGTTGGAACAATCGCTGAATATTGCCATTGGCCCCGGATATTACTACAATTGGGTGTTCGATGAAAACTATATCCTTTCCGCAGGTAGTACAGGGGGGTTGGGCATGAACATCAACAGATTTGAAAAAAGAACAACCGTGAATGGACTTGCACAACTCATATTTCGCCTGAAAGGAGGGTATAATTCCGAATCATTTTTTAGCGGTATCACGATAAATACACAATTGCTCACCCGTACTTCGGCAGACGAAATCGTTCTCAACGATTCCATCAGTTTTTTAGAGTTTTACCTTGGTTATCGATTCAATGCCCCAAAGAAATGGATCGAGAAGGCCGAGGAACTAAATCGTAAATTTGGATTAAACTAACGATCGCATGAATCAAAAAATCTATCAAATCGATGCCTTTACGACCAGCGTTTTTCACGGAAACCCGGCAGCTGTCTGCATCCTTACCTCTTGGGCCCCTGATGACCTAATGCAAAATATTGCAGCTGAAAACAACTTAGCAGAAACTGCGTTCGCGGTAAAAAGTGATAGAGGGTATGAGCTACGTTGGTTCACCCCAGAGTTAGAGGTAGACCTTTGTGGTCACGCAACATTGGCTACTGCATTTGTCTTGTTTAATTATTATGGAATCAAGGAAAATACACTTCGGTTTATTTCTCAAAGAAGCGGGGTACTTTTCGTTCAACGAAATACTGACGGTAGTATGACGCTAGATTTTCCTACGGATGAATTGAGCGCTGTTCCTCCCCAAAACCGCATAAACGAAGCCATTGGGGTCACTCCTCTTGAAACTTTCAAGGGAACTTCCGATTACTTGTTAATTTATGAATCCCAAGAAGCCATTGAGGCCATTTCTCCCAATTTTCACCTGCTCAACGAATTGGATTGCCGAGGCGTCATTGTTTCTGCACCGGGCAATGATGTAGATTTTGTCTCACGATTCTTCGCTCCCCAATGTGGAATACCAGAAGACCCGGTAACCGGTTCTGCCCATACAACCTTGGCTCCCTACTGGTCGAAGAAACTGGGTAAAACCAATTTATCCGCAAAACAATGTTCTAAAAGAGGTGGTATGTTAACCTGTGAATATGTAGGAGAACGCACCAAGATTTCTGGACATGCCGTTTGTTACCTGATCGGTGAAATTATATTGTAGAACCACTTTCATCTAGGGTTATTTCCAGGTGGTGCTTCTTTTGGAGCGTTCTTCAAATTCATACCGTAAATGGGCAAAACGGGCCTTTAACAAATGTTTTCTGCCCTCTAATGTTCTCGTATAAAGTAAGGTTGAACCATCAACATGCTCATTCCATACCTTCTCAAAAGAAATAGCCGTTTCTTTATTCCGAGCCAACAGCGTGGGAACCACAAAATAGGTTTTGATGCCCCACTTTTTCTTGAACCAGTTTTTCCCGACCAACAAGTACCTTGGGTTCTCGATGGGGGCAATGATTTCTTCCAACATGGAAATGAACATATTGGAATCGTGTTGGTTCGCTCCTTTTAGATGAATGGAAAATGTACCGTTCACATGCTGCTCCGTTACCACACTAATACCTGTGGTATCGTCTGTAAGCAATTCGTTACCTTTCAAGTACGTCAACAGACCCTTGGCTATCTTCCCGGTTGCTCTGAATTGATTCCCGAAAATGAAATATACCTTGACCGCTTTCCATGTTTTTGCACCGAAACCCAAAATCAATGCTCCCAATAACATATAAAAGAACACTAAAAACCCTTTGTTCATAATAGTGCCATAATTCTTGACCAAGAATTCTGGCAGAAAAAAGGAGAGTCCGGCAATGATTTCCATGGAAAGATACTTTGCGGCGTTCAACCCTTTTAGCCTCTTATTGGCTTCGTAAGGTATCCCTTTCCTATACGGGATCTTTAGTTCACGTGTGAGTAGACTTCCTTTGGATATTGCGGTGTTCCATCTATCCTTTAGCACCGTTCTTTCCGATGCAGAATTCAGCATTTGCCTATTAAGGCCCTCTAGGGTAATGGATTCATCAAAAATTTCAGGAAGACCCATGCGGTCCAGACCATTTTCAATGTAAGGCTCACCAGCCATTGTTACCCCCGAAAATGCCTGAAATCGCTGCTTTAGCTTTTCCATGTCCTTACCACCATCCAAAGCAGTGGGGTCTAAACAGGCAAGATGCCAAATGTTACCTGTTTTATGTGGAACATCGGTATCTACCCGTATTGCCCGCCCCCGCATTTGATTGGAAGATACGAAAGACCCCACATACGAAGCCAAGACCAAGGTATTTATACTCGGAGCATCCCAACCCTCGCCCAACAAAGCTTTTGTGCCAATGAGTATTTTAATGGTTCCTTCTTCGAACAATTGGGTAACCGCAGCGACAATTTCGTTTTTGATGTGCTGCGGGACACGTATTACCGAGTAGTCCGGTCTGTGGAAAAGGGCTGTCGTACTCAACGCCACGCCATCCAAAACATCCACTAATCGCGGTATGGCATCAGATTTAAGTACGATTAAAGAACCTGTAAGCACCCCTATGCCGCCATCAAAATGAGGGTTGGTCAATAGATATTGAAAAATAGGGAGCACACCCAATCTGTTGAGTTTATGAACTTCCTTGCCATCAACATCCAAAAACTCCTTTCTTATAAAATCGGTCAGGACAACCGCTCTTGTTTCCTCCTTCAGCTGGGCTGTAGCGTGTTCTAAAATAGCCCCTATACCCCTAAGTTTGCTGGGGCTGTTGGCAAGATTGCGATACAGGTCGTTGTCCCCTACAAAATCGACCTTCCTGTTTTCGAATACCCCGATATGCCGCAATTCCCTTTCAAGTTCCGATAGTAATTTTTCATGTTCGGGAAACCAATCACGGTGTTCTACTAAAATGCTCTGGAGCAACACCTCCGCCCACCCATAGCTAAAACTTGGGAATGAGGTGTCATTGGATTGGAACCCAAGAATCTTTAATTTTTCAATATCGATGTCAGCTCCACCCGCTTTAAGATAAATTAGAATAGCGGAAAAGAACGAAGGTTCTTGATAAATGATTTCTAGGGAATCCATGGGATTCCTATAGAGCTCCAGACCATTGAGCAACTCTTGAAACTCTATATTCTTTATGAGATTTTGGGTAAAATTTAAGATGTTCTCACGATACGCTACAATGTATTTTATCTGGGCTTCCTCTGGTCTTGAGAAATAGATGAAATCTTGATGTGGACAAAGGTCTCCGTTTTTGATCAGGTCGGGCACTCCGAGTTCATCATCAATGGATCCACATAAATCAAAATACCGATTTACCTCCGTAGTGGAACTATCATACGGCGGCGTTGCCGTCAAGGCGACGATGGTAAGGTTCTTCAAAGAGGTTAGCGCAAACAGACATTGCCACCAACCGTTCTGTAAATGGTGGGCTTCGTCCAGAACCAAGGTTTCAATATTATGCTTTTCGATGAAGGTTAACAAAGATTCCGTTTGCTTTTCCTTTAACGAATTATCAAGTGCAAAAAGGGATTGATACGTGGAAAACGTAATTAATGCGGGCTTCTTGATATTGAGCGAGTAGGCTTCAAAGTTAGCGTTTTCGTCGAAAAAATCGAGCAATCTGTCGCGCCATTGATTGCGTATCGTGAGTGTAGGGGCCAAGACCAAGGTCGGTTTCCCAATACGAATAAGGATTTCGAGGCCAAGAATTGTTTTTCCGGAGCCCGGTGGGGCAATTACATGAAGATGATTATCGGTAATGTGGGTGTCAAAACCATCTAAAAAATGCTTTTGATAGCTCCTCCAATCATATTTAAATTTAAGACCCTTGCGAAATAAGTTCAACGTTGTATGTATGTTTCAATACGTACATAAACCAAAAATTCCTTAAAATAGTGCACTGATACGCTAAAACCATCAAATTGGAAGTCTAGGTCTCCATTTGATGGCTTCTCAATGCTCTACATAACGTTCTTATTCCTCTACGACCATTAAATTATCGTCAGAGTTACGGTCGATCAACTTATTGTAAGGATCAATGCCTGCTTTTAATGGCTTCTCTTTCGTGGTGAGCTTAAATGTATTGTCACCAGGGGATAACCACTTTAGGTTGAATACAAGCGGATTTTTAATGGTCACCCCATCTTCATTGACCACGTCCTCCCCAAAAAGTCCAATATCCACAAGGTTCTTTTTTTCGTCTACGCTTTTTTCCTTTCCGGTGTTATCGTAATAGATTTTCTTTGAATTTACGGTAAACGTAGTCTCCCAATTTCCGGTATCCAAGGCTTTGGTCTTGGCGTTCATCACTCTATTTTCATAAAGCACAATTTCCTTAAATCCGTCATCTACTTTGTATTTCAAGGAGTCTGGCGTCACAGTATAAATTGCGTTATACAAGTCTTCGGAGGTAGGGTAATATCCCTTTTCAAAATATTTGAACTCTTCAAGAAAAGTCCGTAATGCCTTGTTCACGGTGCGTTCTCCCATGACATCCTGTAAGTCATACATGACCATGGAACCTTTTTCGTACCAAATATACTGCCCGGTTTCCACATCCATCAAAGAACGTTCCGGCTTGGCACTAAACTGTCTGCTCGACAAGTAATCGTCCAACGAATTCTTTAAAAACGATTTTATTCCATTCTCCCCATATTCCTGTTTCATGGTCATTAGGGAAACATATTCCGCCAAGGTTTCTGAAATGATATTGGCCCCAGAAGTTTTGCTGGGCGTTACAATATGGCCCCACCATTGGTGTGCAACTTCATGCGAGGTTACCCGAAACGCATAATTGAAATCCTCGGCCTTCGAAAAATCGGCTACGAAACCAAAATCTTCCGAATAAGGTATGGTCGTGGCAAAAGATTGTGCGAAATTAGAATACGCCGGAAATTCTATAATGCGTATCACCGAATAGGGATATTCAAAATAATGCTTTGAATTATAATCCAACGATATCTTAATTCCCTTACTAAAATATTCGAGGTTTCGCTTATGCTTCGGTGAATGGTAAATTTCAATCGCCACTTTTTTACCGCTTGGGGCCGTCCAACTATCCTTTTCTACGTCATAGGCCGCACTCACAAAATTGAAAAAATAGTCGGTCTTATCCTCTAGTTTGTAGTGATAATAACTACGGTCACCTTCCTCCCACTTTTTAATGAGCGTACCGGGTGCAATGGCTACCTGATCGTTAGAAGTGCTGATCGTTGCTTCGAAGGTCATGTAATTACTGTCCTCGTTGAACAGATTTTTTTTAAGCGCAACACTATCGGTCCGCGGCGGATATAGAAAGTCTAGCTCCTCAAGGCCATACTTTTTGCGCACTCCGTTTTCACTCAACGTTCGTTCAAAGTGAAATGTAGGAAATATGGCATCCCTAAAGAATGTGCCATTTCCTAAAATAGCCGTTTCGGTATCGTTGGAAAAACCGTGTGTACGCACTTTGGTTTCTATCACCAAATCTGCCGTATCCTTGGCCTGTAAAGGTTTGGGGAGTTTATAAAGGAAAAGCCTATAGACAGTATCGCTTAAAACGGGTCTAAGTTCTTTCCCATTATAGGATACTTTACTGATTTTAGTATCGGCAATAGGAAATTTGATTTCCATCAATATCGTATCGATAGGCACTTCAGATGGATTGATGACCTTAAACACACCTTGGGCATCCGCTTTTCGTTGGTTCGGATAGATATCGATGTTCGCCTTAAGATCAATCACTTGAATGTGCGGTTTGTCCATATATTTCCCATAGGCCTTTTCGGCATCTGCCGCTACTTTATCGCTATGGTCGCCATCTTCTATGGTATTCAAGACCTTGATATTGTAATAACTATAGGCGGCTACCGAAGCAAAAGCGAGAACGAAAAATAAGGTATAGGCAACGGTTTTCCCAGTAAATCGACGCTTCGCCAGTTTTAACCGCTCCTTGGCAGAAGAAAAGAACCCCCTGTTCCAGAATATTTTACCGATTGCCGCTAACATACAGGTCAGTAAAATCCAATACAGGTTCAACCAAAAATTACCGACGAGATAATGACCGAAACCGCTCAAATCACTTAGAAAACTGCCTGTAGTATCTCCAAAAAGGAGCAGAGGATTACTGGTCTTAAAGGCTAGGTTCAAGAGTAAGGGAAGCCCGACATAAATGATGACCACGATGAAGTGTCCCAAAAATTTATTGTTGACCAGCACATGAATAAAAAACGCCAGTAAAAGGGTCATTACGTAGCTCGGGAATACCATCGCAAAATTATAGGTCAGGTACATCCCTATCTCATAGTTAAAATATCCAAATATAGTTTGGTATAGTATACCGACCAGTATGCTCATTAAGGTCAACACAATGGCAACACCGGTCAATGAAATGATTTTGGATAGGTACAACGTTTCGTTACTCACAGGCAGGGCGTCATAAAATTCAAAAGTTTTGTTTTGCCTAGTTCTGTGGACCGCTTCCCCAGCATAAATAATTAGGATTATGGTTGAGAAAAGCGAAATACCTCCCGCAATCTGTTGTACCATGTACCGGGTTAGAGGCAGCGATGGTGTGCCGTACAATTGGTTGGATTGATACGCCACGAAGCCTGCAATCAATATACCGATCACAAGAAGTACCATAAAAACAGTTTCTTTTACGATCGATAAAAATTCGATCTTACTCAGTGACCAAAGATTTTCGCGTTGAAATTTCTTAGTAAAATTCTGAGCGATTGCGGTAATTCCGCTCGGCTCGTAGTCCTCTATATCTTCCTTGACCGCCTTTTTCTTTTTCGAGGTCAAAAAGCCCTTATACGAAAACTTGAACAGTGTAAACAGGAATATTACAAGGGCGATGCCAAGCCATAGCATTCTGTTCAACATAAATTTTCCGGAAAGCGATAATTGTGTTGTGTTCAGTTCATTGACAGACCAGTACTTGGTGAGATACCCGTGTGCAGACTCCCCAAACGGATCTACATATACGCTGAGCCATTCGGTATCCAAACTGGTCAATAACTGTCCGGATAGGATCGTTGCCAATAAAATGACGATTCCTCCCAAATACAAAATCGGCATCCGTTTGAAAAACGTCATCAAGCTAAAGAAAAGACTTCCTATAAAAAATGCATTGAAGGTCAGCAGGTACACGAACGGTAAAAAGTAAGACCAAAAATTAAAATCCGTATACGTTCCATAATCCGCCCTGTCTAATAATGCACCAACGGTAAAACCGATCATAGCGCCCATAACCGCGGCTACATTCATAAAGGTCACAATGGTAAAACTCCCCCAAAAACGGCCTAAAACGTAACTCTTTTCAGCAATTGGAAACGTAAAGTACGTTTGCGCCGTTTTATGCTCTTCATCCCTGAAAATGGGAACGCCCATGACCGCAGCGTACAGAAATAGGGCAATAATACTCATGCCCCCCAGGATGCCGACGATGGCATTGGGACTATTGGTATACTGCGCGGTAATTGATTTGTCGAATACCGCTAACAGTAGCGGTATCAGAAACATGATGAACACATAAATATAGGTTGCAGGTCTTTGTAGTCGATATTTCAACTCAAACAAAAAAATCTCTTTCATGATTATACGGTTTGAGGTTGGTTGATGCTATAGAAGTAAAAGTCCTCCAAGGTATTGTTCACAGGTTCAAATCCATCACCTGGGTTCGCTTCACTGTATACATTTACATTTACGTTACCGCTTCGCAAATAGGTAGACAATACCGTATATTCCGATTGGTATACATCGACTTCTTCCTTGGCGATTTTTTTTCTGAATACCTTGTTATTCAATGTATTGGACAGCTCAAGCGGATGGCCCTGCACCACAACCCTGCCTTCGTTAAAAACCGCCATATTGGTACATAGGTTGACGACATCATCTACAATATGGGTAGAAAGGATGACCACGGCATCCTCCCCAAGTTCACTTAATAGATTATGAAAGCGATTACGCTCCAAAGGATCTAGCCCGGCAGTAGGTTCATCCACGATGATCAATTTAGGATTCCCGATCAGCGCCTGGGCAATCCCGAATCGTTGCCGCATACCTCCTGAATAATCTCCCAGGTTACGCTTTCGGAATTTATATAGATTCACTTTGTGCAGCAAATCGGCTACGTAGCCCTTACGGTCGCTACTATTCTGAATTCCTTTGATCTTGGCAATATGGTTCAACATCATTTCTGCCGACACTTTTGGATACACGCCAAAATCTTGGGGCAGGTACCCTAACACCTTGCGCAATTCGTCCGGTTGTTCAAAAACATTGATATTGTTGAACGTTATGGAGCCGCTATCCGCAAGTTGCAACGTTGCAATGGTCCGCATCAAAGAAGACTTTCCTGCCCCGTTAGGACCCAATAGACCGAACATTCCCGTCTCGATATGTAAGGTTACATTATTCAAGGCCTGTGTACCGTTCGGATACGTTTTGTTAAGCTGGTCAATGGATAGCATAAAGAAATTTTTAGTGGTTATGGTTCATAAGTAGCGTATTCAAATCTTTTGTTACACCTAAGTAGGTTTTATTACGAGATGACCCCACAAATGATCCACATAATATTAGAATACTTCCCGTTGACGTATATTTGTAAATGTACTTTGAAGCGACCAGCACCACGTATTTGCTCTCATCCTAAATAAAAACTATGTACCCACTTGTTAGAAATAGAAGACTTAGAAGTTCTGAGGCAATTCGCCATCTCGTTAGGGAGACCATAATTACACCAAGCGATTTTTTGGTGCCACTTTTTGTAGTGGAAGGCAAAGGCGTCAAGGAAGAAATCTCCTCCATGCCCAATTATTACAGGCTAAGCCTTGATAACTTGGAGAAAGAAGTTAAGGAATTGTGGAAGATGGGCTTGTGCGCCGTGCTACTTTTCGTTAAAGTACCGAATAACTTAAAGGATAATAAAGGTTCGGAAGCATTGAACGAGAACGGATTGATGCAATTGGCCGTGAAGACCGTGAAAAATGTGTGCCCAGATATGTTGGTAATGACCGATGTTGCTTTGGACCCCTATTCCTCTTACGGTCATGATGGTATCGTTGCGAACGGACAAATTTTAAATGATGAGACCGTTGAAATTTTGGCGGAGATGAGCGTTTCGCATGCCAAAGCCGGTGCCGATTTCGTAGCACCTAGTGATATGATGGACGGTCGTATTCTTAGCATCCGTGAAGCGTTGGAAGATGAAGGCTATCTGAATACGGGAATCATGGCGTACAGCGCAAAATACGCCAGTGCCTTCTATGGCCCTTTTAGAGATGCATTAGACTCTGCCCCGGTAGACCTCAAAAATGTTCCCAAAAACAAAAACTCCTATCAGATGGACTCCGCCAACCGCTTTGAAGCGATCCGTGAAACCCAACAGGATATTGACGAAGGTGCCGATATCGTTATGGTAAAACCAGGGCTTTGCTATTTGGATATTGTGCGCGAAATTAAAAATGAGGTAGACGTTCCTGTAGCCGTTTATCAAGTATCCGGGGAATATGCAATGGTCAAAGCCGCTGCGGAACGTGGGTGGCTTGACCACGATGCAGTTATGATGGAACAACTGATCTCCATTAAACGCGCAGGGGCCAACATCATCGCCAGCTACTTTGCGAAAGATGCGGTCGAGTTGATGAGTTAAGATGGTTGATGGTTGATGGTTGATGGTTGATGGTTGATGGTTGAAAATATCCACATATGGTTTAATCCATCTATTTTTAATGCCTCACTTCCTACTGTTTTTCAACACTGAAGTTTTTTGCATGAAGATTCGTTACTTTATACTTTTTGGTTTATTTTTTGCGATACTTCGAGGGCAGGAAGATAGCCATGCGTCACGTCCATTCCCTAATGGTCCTGGAATACAAAAATCTTCCCTTACCGAAATCCACCTAGATTCTGTTTCCATTACTACAAAAATGGATAGTATGGTAACGAACGGTATACGGAACCGGGCATTTCCTGGAGCTCAGGTTCTGATTGCCAAGGACGCAACTATCATCTTTCACAAGGCCTATGGTTTTCACACGTATGATAGTCTTCAACCAGTGGCTTTAGATGACATCTATGATTTGGCATCGGTGACTAAAATACTAGGACCCTTACCTGCGCTTATGAAATTGGTAGATGAAGGAAAAATAGCCTTGGATACTCCGTTCAGTACCTATTGGAAACCTTGGAAACGAAGAAGGGATAAAAAGGACCTCACCTTACGTGAAATATTGGCGCACCAAGCGGGCCTAAAGCCATATATCGTTTTCTTAAACAGGACCCTAAAAAAAAACGGTCGGTTTAAAAAAAGATTTTTGCGCACCTCCCAAAGCCGACGGTTTCAAAACAAAGCATCCGAAGGTCTATTCGTAAAAAATAGGATGTATCGAAAAATGTATCGCATCATAAACCGTTCTGAGGTTTCTGACGATAAAACGTATCGCTACTCTGGCCTTGCTTTTTTGATATTTCCTGAGGTGATATCCCAAATTACAGGAAAACCCTACGAAACTTATATGCAAGACTCTTTTTATAAACCACTTGGTATGGAAAGTTTTGGTTTTTTGCCGCGTAGGAAAGGTTTTACCAATGGCATCGTACCTACCGAAGTGGATACCCTTTTTAGACACGGGTTGACACAGGGGTGGGTGCATGACGAAAACGCCGCCCTGTTGGGTGGTGTTTCCGGGAATGCCGGACTGTTTGGCACAGCGGAAGATGTGGCCAGAATGATGCAGATGTTCGTAGATGGTGGTGTTTTCAATGGCCAACGTTATATTTCGGAAAAAACGATTGCCGAGTTTACACGGGTCCAGTACCCCGAAAACGAGAACAGAAGAGGTTTAGGCTTTGATAAACCCTATCTAAACAACAGTCAATTTTCTCTGGCAGATGCATATCCCGCACCTGAAGTAAGCCCACAAAGTTTTGGGCACAGTGGCTTTACGGGTACCTTTGTCTGGGCAGATCCCGTAAACGGGTTGGTCTATATTTTCTTGTCGAACCGAGTATATCCCACCCGGGAGAACCGGAACCTATACACCCTGAACATTCGACCGGCCATACAACAGGTATGGTATAAGGCACTGGATGATTCAAAAAAGCGCAGACCTTAGTGATTTTAGGGTTATATTCGGTATCTAAATAAAAGCCATGGGTTTACTCCTATTTTACGCATTAATTTCAATCTTCTTTTCCTTTCTGTGTTCCATCTTGGAGGCTGTATTATTAAGTATTACACCCACGTTCATCAATGTAAAACTTAAGGAAGGAAAATCATATGCAAGAACCTTGGAAGCCCTAAAAAAAGATGTAGACCAGCCACTAATTGCCATATTGACCATCAACACCATCGCACACACCGTAGGTGCTATTTTAGTGGGTGTACAGGCAAAATCGGCCTATGCCCAATTGTACGGTAATGAAAGTATATCCGTATTCGGTATCGAGTTCACCGAAGACCTCATGGTCGGGATCGTTTCCACCATCATGACCATCCTAATTTTAATCGCATCTGAAATTATCCCTAAGACCATTGGCGCCACCTATTGGAAGCAACTTTCGAATTTTACGGCCAAGACGCTGAACCTTATGGTCATCGGTCTAAAATATACCGGACTTTTATGGGTCTTAAGACTTTTTACCAAGTTGGTAGGCGGTGGTAAGCACCATGGGAGCGTACTGAGTAGGGAAGATTTTCATGCCATGACCGATATGGCCCATAAAGAAGGGGTCTTCGAAAAATCGGAATCGACCATCATCAAAAACTTATTACGGTTCGATGAGGTATTGGTCGCGGACATTATGACGCCAAGGGCGGTCATGAAAATTGCTTCCGGCCAAAAAACGATTCAAGAGTTTTTCACCGAAAATCCTAAATTGCGCTTTTCGCGTATCCCCATTTATGGGGAAAAAGTGGATAACATTACGGGATTTGTGCTCAAGGACACTATTTTGGAGCAGATTATTGCCCAAAACGGAAATTTACCCTTATCCGATATTCGCCGCGATATATTGATGACCAAACGCAGCACTCCCATTCCGCAATTGTTCGATACGCTCATTGCCAAACGAGAGCATGTCGCTTTGGTGGTGGATGAATACGGCTCTGTAAGTGGTCTTGTAACCATGGAAGATGTAATCGAAACATTGCTGGGCCTAGAGATCATGGACGAAAGCGA
>JBARCC010000329.1:0-3431 GCA_049793635.1 Maribacter sp.
GTATAACGCTCAAAGTTCAAAACATACAATTGGAAAAATCCGCTCATGTGCCTGCTGTTCCTTATCACTTTGAGACCCCTAGGGAGGGGTCTTTCCGCAGGATTTTAGTTTTTTTAGATGGCTACACGGCCTGACCTCCCCTAACCCCTACCAAAGGAGGGGAATGGCATCCTTCAAATCGAGGTAGTTTTTTGTACTTCTTTTATTTAGGTAACTTTAGACAAGGGTTAGTTATTTGGGCAAGGTCATGTGCAGGTATTGCCGTTCTAGTGTTTAATTAATTCCAATTTATAATTTAACTCCCTTTCAACATGAATGAGTTCACAATCAGCCATCAACATACCTCTTTAGCCGTGCCAATTTTGCGCATTGGAACTATACCCTGCTATTTATCTTCAATCTTTGCTATATTTAACCCATGAACATCATCTCTACCAACATCGGAAACCCAGTCACCTTTGAATGGAACGGAAAAGAAGAACAAACGGGCATTTTTAAATACCCGACCCAAGAACCACTTTTCCTTACCAAAAACGATGTAAAAGACGACACCGTCATTGACCGTGAACATCATGGGGGCACTAACAAAGCGTGTTACCTTTTCTCTTCAGAACAGTACCCCTACTGGAAAAAACTATATCCACAACTCAACTGGGATTGGGGAATGTTTGGGGAAAATCTTACCGTTGATGGTTTTGATGAATCCAAAATATTGATTGGATCTATTTATAGAATCGGTGAGGCAGTGGTACAGGTTTCCCAACCCCGTGAGCCCTGTTACAAACTTGGAATACGTTTTGGTGACCAACAGGTGATAAAAAAATTCGTTAAACATAACCACCCGGGTACCTATGTCAAGATTTTGGAAGAAGGAAGGGTTACTACTGGCGATAGTATGACCCTGATCGCAACATCGACGAATACCTTGACCGTTCAGCAATTCTATGTGCTTATGTTCGCCAAAGAAAAAGAACCCTCCTTATTAAAGGTGTTCATGGATAACCCCGCTGTTCCCCAATATAAAAAAGACCGGTATTTAAAATACCTTGTTTAATAGGATGCAACATATCAATATGAAAAAGAGTTTTCTTATAGTTTTCTTGCTAGTCAGCCTAGCAAGTACGGGCCAAATTACGGATGGTGATCTACCGGCCTCAACTATAACCATGCACAATATTGGGTTCAATGCGGTATTGGCGAAGTATTACGAGGATGGTCTTGCCCTGAATCCCTTGACCGCTACGTTCCAAGGCGATAATCGGTATAACGACACCCTCCCCGATTTCCTGTCCAAGGATTATAAGCAGAAACTTAAGACATACTATACCGACTATTTAGAAAAATCCAAAAAGTTCGAAACCTCGAACCTCACCGCCAACGAGCAACTATCGAACGCCATTTTAAAGTGGGAATGTGAAGTGAATTTAGAAAGTCTGTCCTTCAACAACTATACGCCCATAGACCAGATGTGGTCGATGAATCTAACGATAGGTCAGCTTGCCGGGGGCAGCAGTGCACAGCCCTTTAAAACGGTCGAAGATTATGGAAATTGGTTAGAACGTTTAGAAGATTATGTAGTTTGGCTCAACTCGGCCAAAAAAACCATGGAAGAAGGGATTGCTGCAGAAAACGTACTTCCAAAGGCCTTGATACAAAAGGTTTTACCGCAATTGGAAAGCATAACGAGTACCGAGCTTGAATCTAATCTATTCTACGCACCGGCACTCAATTTTCCAGAGGAATTCTCGGAAGCCGAACGACTACAATTACGGTCAGATTATGCGGCCATGGTGAATGAACATATCAAACCTGCCTACCATGATCTTTATGATTTTATGGCCAGCACCTATATGGCCGCCGGGAGGGAATCAAGCGGTATACAGGGAACACCCAATGGCGATGCCTTCTACGCCCATCAAATAAAATTATACACGACCACCAACCTGTCTGCGCAAGAAATCCATGAAATGGGCTTGCAGGAAGTAGCCCGGATCGGTCGTGAAATGGAAAATGTAAAGGCACAAGTTGGTTTTACTGGAGATTTGAAGGCCTTTTTCGACCATGTACGCACAAAAAAAGAGCTGATGCCGTACACGGATCCCCAACAGGTCATCGACCATTTCAACCAGATTCATGAAAAAATGAAGCCTCAAATAGACCGTTTGTTCAGTAAACAACCCAAAACAAATTTTGAGGTAAGGCGTACAGAAGGGTTTAGGGAGGCCTCTGCCAGTGCCGAGTACAATCCCGGTTCGTTGGATGGAACCCGACCCGGAATTTTTTATGTTCCCATACCCGACGTTACCGCATACAATATATACGCGGACCAAGATTTGTTTCTGCATGAAGCCATTCCTGGCCATCATTTTCAGGTTTCCTTGACCCAAGAAAACGAAGAATTGCCGCAATTCAGAAAATCGCTCTGGTATAGCGCCTATGGTGAAGGTTGGGCACTTTATACGGAATCGCTTGGTAAAGAACTTGGCTTGTACAAAGACCCTTACCAATATTTTGGGATGTTGGGTGCAGAAATGCATCGTGCGGTACGGCTTGTCGTGGACACTGGTTTGCATTCAAAAGGATGGTCTAGGGAAAAGGCTATCCAATATTCTTTGGATAACGAGGCACTATCCGAGGCAGGAATCACCGCCGAAATAGAACGGTATATGGCCAACCCCGGTCAAGCACTTTCCTACAAGATCGGGCAATTAAAAATTCTTGAACTTCGTGCAAAAGCGGAAGCAAAGTTTGGCAAAAATTTCGATATCAAACTATTTCATGAAAAAGTCTTAGAAGAGGGTTGTGTACCCTTGGCCATTCTAGAATCTAAAATGTTACGTTGGATAGATTCCGACCCTAAACCGTAACTCCAAAAATGTAACCCTAAACCACTATTCGTGAACTATCCTTGGCATTATTACCTCATGGCCGCATTCTATATTTTTGCAGGTATTATGCATTTCATAAAACCCAAAGTTTACCTGAGGATCATGCCCAGGTACCTTCCCTATCACAAACAACTCGTACTGCTGAGTGGTGCCGCAGAGATTCTTTTGGGAATAGGGTTGTTGTTCACGGCCACTAAAAATTGGTCGATTTACGGTATTATCGCGATGTTGTGCTTGTTTCTAATGGTACACTTTTATATGCTATCTAGCATAAAAGCAGCGGCCGGGTTCCCAAAATGGGTATTGGTCCTGCGACTACCGCTTCAATTCGGCCTTATGTACTGGGCGTTCGTCTACCTTTCGCTGTAACACTAAAAAAGGGGACGCTCCCGTCCCCTTTTTACTGAAATTAATCTAATCAACTTACTTAACAACAAACTCTTCTGAATACGATTTACCGTCTAATCGAAGTACCAGTCGATAGGTACCTGCATACGCGTCGGTGAAGTTGAACGCCTTCTCGATAATCAATTCTTTCGACAC
>JBARCC010000330.1:0-2408 GCA_049793635.1 Maribacter sp.
ACCATATTCCTCTGATCGTCGCGTAACTCATGGAATATAATTTTAGGTACTTTTGGTTTAATTGACTTTTCAATGTTTGAAGCCATAACACTTTTTTTAAGCGTGTAGGTTTGGCCATTAAGTTCAATAACACCGTCTGCTTCTGTTTGCTCGGCGGCCTTGGTGTTTTGACCGCATGATACGGTGCTCAGGAATAAGGTCGGGTATAATAGGAGGGCGGCTATTCTTTTCATTTTGTATAGGTTTTATACACTTACATAGAATGAAGAAGAAAATGTCATCAATAATTTCAATCATAATACTACCTTTGTTGCATGCAGGTTCAACATAAGGCAGGTTTTGTAAATATCATAGGTAATCCGAATGTGGGTAAGTCCACATTAATGAATGCTTTTGTTGGTGAAAAATTATCGATTATAACGTCTAAGGCACAAACCACCAGACATCGTATTTTGGGAATCGTTAATGGGGATGATTTTCAAATGATTTTGTCGGATACTCCGGGAATCATCAAACCGGCCTATGAACTTCAATCTTCGATGATGAACTTTGTAAAGTCTGCCTTCGAAGATGCGGATGTTTTGTTGTACATGGTGGAAATCGGTGAAAAGGCATTAAAAGACGAAGCGTTCTTCGATAAAATAAAGAATAGTACCATTCCTGTGCTATTGTTGTTGAACAAAGTGGACACCGCAACCCAAGAATTGTTGGAAGAGCAGGTGCAATTTTGGCAAGAAATGCTTCCCAATGTTGAATTACATCCCATTTCCGCGCTTTCAAACTTTAATATCAAAGGAGTCTTTGAGCGTATCATCGAACTCCTTCCTGCTTCACCACCCTACTATCCAAAAGACCAGCTAACGGACAAGCCCGAACGTTTCTTCGTGAACGAAACCATCCGCGAAAAAATTTTGATGCATTATAAAAAAGAGATTCCCTATGCCGTAGAAATAGATACGGAAGAATTTTTTGAGGACGAAGACATCATCCGCATGCGCTCGGTAATCATGGTCGAGCGTGATTCACAAAAAGGCATCATTATCGGCCACAAAGGAGCTGCGCTAAAACGGGTAGGGGTCGAATCGAGAAAAGACCTTGAGAAGTTCTTCGGGAAACAGGTGCACTTGGAGCTGTACGTGAAGGTAAATAAGAATTGGCGTAGCGATGCCCGTCAGTTAAAGCGCTTTGGATATAATAACTAGTCCCTTAGGGATATAAGTTAGGGAAACACCCGCTATTCTCGGGATTATACTACCTTTGCGGCAAATTTAAGCTATGGGTGCTATTGTTGCCATTGTGGGGAGACCCAATGTAGGGAAATCAACTTTTTTCAACCGATTGATTCAACGGCGCGAGGCCATCGTAGATGCCGTTAGTGGGGTGACACGTGACCGCCATTACGGTAAGAGTGATTGGAACGGAAAGGAATTTTCCGTTATCGATACCGGTGGATATGTACTAGGCAGTGATGATGTCTTCGAAAAAGAAATCGATAAGCAAGTTGAATTGGCAATAGAGGAAGCCGATGCCATTATTTTTATGGTTGATGTGGAAACGGGAGTGACCGGTATGGATGAAGATGTGGCCAAACTGTTGCGCAGGGTAAAAAAGCCCGTTTTTCTGGCTATTAACAAAGTAGATAACGCAAAAAGGGCAGAGGATGCCGTTGAATTTTATTCCCTGGGGTTGGGAGAGTACTACACGCTATCGAGTATGACCGGTAGCGGGACGGGCGATTTGTTGGACGCGCTCGTCAAAGAATTGCCCGATGTAGAAGAAGAAGAAAGTGAGTTGCCTAGGTTCGCCGTGGTCGGTCGGCCCAATGCAGGAAAATCCTCCTTCATCAACGCGCTGATCGGGGAAGAACGATACATCGTTACCGATATTGCAGGTACTACCAGGGACAGTATCGACACAAAATATAATCGATTCGGTTTTGAGTTCAATTTGGTGGATACAGCCGGCATTCGTCGAAAGGCCAAGGTAAAGGAAGATCTTGAATTCTATTCGGTGATGCGCTCGGTAAGGGCCATTGAACATTGCGATGTATGTATTTTGTTATTAGACGCGACGCGTGGTTTTGACGGTCAGGTAGAGAACATCTTTTGGTTGGCACAGCGCAACCACAAGGGAATCGTTATTTTGGTGAACAAATGGGATTTGGTGGAGGATAAGGAGACCACTACGATTAAACATTACACCCAAAAAATTAAAAAAGCGATAGAGCCTTTTACCGATGTACCTATCCTTTTTATCTCCGTACTTACCAAACAACGAATTTTTAAGGCGATAGAAACTGCGGTCGAGGTCTTTAATAACAGGAGCAAGAAAATCATTACCCGCAAGTTCAACGAGACCATGTTGCCCATCATTGAAGCCTACCCACCACCGGCCTATAAGGGTAAATT
>JBARCC010000331.1:0-4007 GCA_049793635.1 Maribacter sp.
GCCAATTGCAGCAAAATGGCAACGCCGCTGGCATTATCGTCCGCACCGTTATGTACCGCCTCCCCTTCCGTGAACAAGGAGCCTGAACCGCCCATGCCCAAGTGATCGTAATGCGCGCCAATAACGATGGTCTTTTCCGCTTTATGATCCAGAAAACCGATGACGTTCGTTCCTGTGATTGTCCCGTCGCCATTTACAAACTGTATTTTGCCGTGGGGATCCAGTTTGGGCTTAAACGTAAAGGTTTGAAAATAGGTGCCCGCATTTCCTTTTGGGGCCAGGCCCATCTCTTGAAACCGTTTTTGAATATACGTAGCGGCCAATACTTCTTCTGGGCTTCCCGTTTCCCTACCCTTTAAGGTATCGTTCGCTAGAAAAGCCACATCTTGCTCCAGGGTATGACCAGTTTTTTTTTCTTGTATACATCCGAACCACAGAAACATGATGAATGGAAATAGAATTTTTTTAACCATTTTAGATGTTTATCGCTCTCTAAATTACGCATCCAAAGAGAATTAGTTGATCTTTCCCCCATCTTATTTAACGGTGATACGTTTAGGGTAAACTGACGCAGAAGGCAAGGGCGGATTTTGGGGCAGGCCCAGGCACGACACTGCGAAAGCTATGGGCTATGCAAAGTCTTTGCTACGGAATTATTTTTAACGAAAAGATGCCTCAAAAGGCGCATTGGATGATGTGAGGTCTTCGCTGAACTCAACACTAATATGGGCATAATGCATTTGATTGCCTTCACATCATGCAGCCATAGAGCATAAAAAGGATATAAGGAAAGTTGACGCTTAGTACCTAAAATTAGGGGCTCACTTCATGAATTACTTCGGAAAAGGCTTAAGTTTATGAATACATAGGATTTGCATACCGTTTGCGCCTTTTTTCTAGTTAAGCAAATTACCTCAGGACAAGCCCGCGAGGCATTTGGATGAAATTATTGTTTTATTTCGACGCAAGCCTGTCCGTCAGGCAGGCGTCGGAGGATCAAGTTTTAATTCTCGAGTAAAATGTTTTCACGGTAGTGCTCTTTATTTCAAATTAACTTGACCAATGTCCCTCCCCTTTGAGCCTGTAGTGTTCGGTATTCCGCTAAATGTACACTTGATACTAGAATACTTGGCGTTCTTTATCGCTTTCAGGTATTATGTATATCTGCGCAAGAAAAACGCTGACCTTATCTCGACCTCAAACCGACTCTCCATCATTATAGGTGCTGTGTTCGGTGCACTCATCCTCTCAAGAGGGGTCGCGTTATTAGAAAATCCGGTGTTGCATTCGGAGCAGGGTTGGTGGGCCCTATGGAACAACAAGACCATTATGGGTGGGCTCTTTGGGGGTCTGTTGGGAGTGGAACTATCAAAAAAAATCATCGGTGAACACCGGTCCTCCGGCGATTTGTTCACCCTACCGATTATCTTGGGAATAGGTATAGGCCGCATAGGCTGCTTTCTATCGGGAACAACAGAATTTACCTATGGGGTGGTTACGGATTCTGGCCTCGGTATGGATTTGGGCGATGGTCTAGCACGGCATCCCATCGCACTTTATGAGCTCGTTTTCCTTCTATTCCTTTTCGGATATATGCAATGGTTATGGAAAAAACGGAGACTATTAAAAAATGGAGACCTCTTTAAGCTGTTTATGGTGTCTTACTTCAGCTTTCGGTTTTTCATTGAATTTATAAAGCCGAACGTCTTTTACGTATTTGGTCTAAGTAGCATTCAACTTTTATGCCTAATTTGTCTCGTGTATTATCACCGATTTATAGTGAGGACATGCACTAATACACTACCTCGGGACAAGCCCACGAGGCATTGAAAGGAAATTCATATTTTAGTTTGACGCCAGCGTCGGAGCATTTAAGATAGATTATCAGTAAAGCCCGCGATGCGCCGGTTTAAGCAAGAAACTATGTCCGAAAAAAAGTATACCTATTACGATTTTACACTAAGCCTTTGCCCCGAATGCCTGCGTAGGGTCGACGCCAAAATCGTTTTTGAGAATGAAAAAGTATACATGCTAAAAAGGTGTAACGAACATGGAAACTCAAAGGTACTTATCGCCGACGATATCGCCTACTATAAGAACATTCGCAACTATAACAAAGCCTCGGAATATCCAAAAACGTTCAATACCAAAACCCATTTCGGGTGCCCGTACGATTGTGGTCTCTGTCCCGATCATGAACAGCATTCTTGCCTTACCGTTATAGAGCTTACAGACCGTTGCAACCTTACTTGCCCAACCTGTTATGCCAGCTCCTCGCCAACGTATGGGAGGCATAGAACACTTGAGGAGGTTAAAAAAATGCTAGACGTCATCGTCAACAATGAAGGTGAGCCCGATGTGGTACAGTTAAGTGGCGGCGAGCCCACGATCCACCCTCAGTTTTTTGAAATTATGGACTATGCAAAATCATTGCCCATACGGCATTTAATGCTGAATACCAACGGCATCAAAATTGCGAAAGATGTTGAGTTTGCAAAGCGGCTGGCTACCTATGCGCCCGATTTTGAAATCTATCTTCAATTCGATTCGTTGGACAATCACGTGCTGCGCACCTTACGTGGTGCCGACTTGGCCGATATACGCTTAAAAGCCTTGGAACACCTCAACGCATTGAATCTTTCTACAACCTTGGTGGTCACCCTACAAAAAGGATTGAACGACCACGAAATGGGCAAGACCATCGATTTTGCCCTGAAGCAAAAATGCATACGAGGCGTTACCTTTCAACCTACCCAAATTGCGGGAAGGTTGGCCAATTTTGAAGTGGACGAGCATCGAATTACCTTAACGGAGGTGCGTCGCAAAATACTGGAGCAATCCCCCATTTTTGAGTCCGATGACTTGATTCCCGTTCCCTGTAATCCAGATGCCTTGGTCATGGCCTACGCCTTAAAGCTCGGGGATGAAGTGAGTCCTCTGACACGTTATATCAACCCCGACGATTTGTTGAACGAGGGTAAGAATACCATTATCTATGAACAGGACGAGCAATTGCACGGTAAGATGATCGAATTGTTCAGTACGGGCAATTCGGTGGAAAAAGCATCCGAAAACCTAAAAAGCATTATGTGCTGCCTTCCGGAAATAGACGCTCCTGAATTAGGCTATGATAACTTGTTCCGCATCATTATCATGCAATTTATAGATGCCCATAATTTTGACGTGCGTGCCATTAAAAAATCATGTGTGCATATCGTCAATAAAGATTTTAAGATCATTCCGTTCGAGACGATGAATCTTTTTTACAGGGATGATAAAATAGAACGTTTAAAGGAACTTCAAAACGAAACGCTATGATTCTAGAAGTAGGTAATTTGGATGGTCTGGTAACCTTTATTTTCCTGGTCATGGTAGGGCCTGCCTTGCTGTTTCTGATCATAGGGGCCATACTCTTCTCAACGCAGAAGAAAAAAGCTGGCAAAGTATTCATGATTCTTGCTGGGGTCTATCTGCTGATAAGTTTCGGGACCTGCGGCGCACTGATGCTACAATGAAATTAGATACGCTTGTTCTCGTCGGTATCCTTGTTTTTTTGATTATCCTTTATTTGCATATTTCCGAACTTGTACCGAAATCCAAAAACGAAAAGTCGATTTTCTACGCGCGTAAACGTGCTGTTGTTCTGATCTAGATAATTGCGTGTGGCAAACCTGTTGTTGTTATTGAAGATATCCTCGATGGCCAGCGAAACGCTTGCTGCCTTGTTCCAAAATGTTTTACGTACCGATACCCCTAATTTGCTGTAGCTCTCTATTCTGGAATTACCAAGAACACGAGGTGAGAGAAAGCTATAGGTAATATCCGCAAAAAGGGATTTATCCTTTAAAAAAGTGAAGTTATTGGTGGCGCGAATATGGGTCGTCCAAAGGGAATTTTTGATGATGGTATTCGAGTTCAAATCATTGAAGCTATCCTCATCATAGAAATGACTGACTAAAAAAAAGGAATTCCAAAACGGGGTTAGGTCTTTATTGAAACTGGCATCC
>JBARCC010000332.1:0-2355 GCA_049793635.1 Maribacter sp.
AAAGCATTCAATCAAATAACACAACGTTTGTTAAAAACCAAGAATGGTGGAAATCATTCCTGAAAATGGAGTTGCAACCTTTTGAGATACTTAACCAATCACCTCTAATTTTGCAAACCGTAGCAAAAGCTTTTTGATATCCCCGTTGGTAAATTGTATCTCGGCTTTCTTATCGTTCCCGGCACCTTCGATTTTCATGACTTTGCCCTGTCCAAACCGAGTGTGCATCACTTTAGAGCCTTCTGCCAATTTAGGGTCGATGGCATTGGTGTTGCCAATGGGATCCGCCAACTGTGGTTTAATTTTCCGTAATTTTTTCAGCTGGTTCAAATTCGGCTGGCCGATACTCGGTGGAGTGCCCCTTACCGGTTTCTCTTGACGCAGTCTACTTTTGTCAACCTCTCCGAAAATATCGGCGTTGATCAACGATTTATACCGGTATCCACTATCTAGCGGTGTTAAATTTTCGACATATTGCTCATCAATTTCCTCCAAGAACCTACTGGGCTCCGCGTCGATCAGTTTACCCCAACGGTACCTGTTTTGGGTATAGGTCAAATACGCCTGCTTTTCGGCCCGGGTAAGGGCGACGTAAAAAAGTCGGCGTTCTTCCTCAAGTTCACTGCGGGTACTCATGCTCATACCTGATGGAAAAAGATCTTCTTCCATACCTACGATATACACATAGGGAAATTCCAGGCCTTTTGCCAAATGTATGGTCATCAAAGCGACACGGTCATCATCTCCTGTATCTTTATCCAAATCTGTAGCAAGGGCGACATCCTCCAAAAATTCGCCGATGTTTCCCGTGGCTTCGGCAAGCTCTTTTTGTCCTTCCACAAAATCTTTGATTCCATTGAGCAATTCCTCAATGTTCTCCATTTTACCAATGCCTTCGGGCGTACCGTCTTTTTTAAATTCAAGGAGGATCCCCGTTTTCTTGGCAACATGCTCGGCAAGGACAAAGGCGTCGGCGGTTTCGTTCATGATTTGGAAACTTTTGATCATCGTTACGAAATCGCCTAATTTCCGTTTGGTGCCCGCATTTATTTTCAGGTCTATTTTATCGATGTTGTCCATCACCTCGAAAATAGAACGGTTGTAATGGTTCGCAGCGACTACCAATTTATCCACTGTGGTGCCACCGATACCTCTTCCCGGAAAATTGATAATTCTTTTTAAAGCCTCTTCATCTTTAGGGTTAATGACCAAACGCAGATAAGAAAGTACATCCTTGATCTCTTTTCGCTGGTAAAAAGATAAGCCTCCATAAATTCTATAGGCAATATCACGCTTTCTCAACGCATCTTCGATTGCCCTAGATTGGGAGTTGGTGCGGTACAGTACGGCAAACTGACCGTTATTCATCTGCTCCTGCATTTTATGGTCCCATATAGAGCTGGCCACGAAGCGCCCTTCCTCGGCGTCTGTCGTGCTTCGGTGTATTTTAATGGCCGCCCCATCGTCATTGGCGGTCCAAACCACTTTTTCAAGTTGGTTCTTGTTCTTCGCTATGATCGAGTTCGCCGCATTTACGATGTTCTTGGTAGAACGATAGTTTTGCTCGAGCCGATACATCCCCACTTCATTATAATCCCTTTGAAAATTTAAAATATTACTGATGTTGGCCCCCCGAAACGAATAAATACTCTGCGCATCGTCCCCAACTACGCAGATATTCTGAAAGCGGTCTGCCAAGGCCTTCACAATCAGGTACTGGGAGTGGTTGGTATCTTGGTACTCATCGACCAGAATATAGCGGAACCGGTCTTGGTATTTCATCAGCACATCGGGGAAACGGGTAAGTAATTCGTTGGTCCTTAATAAAAGGTCATCGAAATCCATCGCACCTGCCTTAAAACAGCGTTCTACATAATTTTGATAGATATCTCCGGTTCTGGGTTTCTTGGCCATGGCATCCTGCTCCACTAAATCTGGGTCATTGAAATAGGCCTTCACAGTGATCAGGCTGTTCTTAAAAGAGGATATTCTATTCTGTAGTTGTTTGTACTTGTAAATATCCTTGTCGAGCCCCATTTCCTTGATGATGGAAGAGATCAATCGTTGGGAATCTTGGGTATCGTAAATGGTAAAATTACTGGGATAGCCCAATTTACCACCATCGATCCGTAATAATTTCGCAAATACGGAATGGAAGGTTCCCATCCAAAGATTTTTGGCCTCCGTAGTCCCGACAATATCCGAAATACGTTTTTTCATCTCCCTTGCCGCTTTATTGGTAAAGGTCAGTGCCAGTATGTTGAACGCATCTACCCCCTGTGCCATAAGGTGTGCGATCCTATAGGTAAGTACACGTGTTTTGCCCGATCCTGCCCCGGCGATAACCATTAAGGG